>JABFSD010000659.1 GCA_013140935.1 Acidobacteriota bacterium | reverse complement strand
AGGTTGCAATAACAAAGGCGCAATGTTCATCAAAGCTCAATCCCAGCTCTTCCGCGCCTTTCCACAGGTCATCACGGCTGACCGTGCGGGCGAAGGCTTTGTCTTTCATCCGCTTTTTGACGGACGCAACCTCTAACGTATCGAAACTCTTGTCCGGCCTTACCAACGCGCAAGCCGTGAGAAAGCCGCACAATTCGTCGCAGGCGAACAGTGCGTGTTCGAGCAGCGATGTGCGTTTCACGCCCGTGTAATCGGCGTGTGAGAGGATGGCGCGGATGACGGTTTCGTCATAACCGTTCGCTCGTAAAACCTCTGAACCCAGTTGCGGATGGCGTTCGTCGGGATAGCGTTCGTAATCGAAGTCATGTAGCAAGCCGGTGATGCCCCAGGTTTCGAGGTCGGCGTCGTATTTGCGTGCGTAAGCCTGCATCGCGTGTTCGACAGCGCGGGCGTGTTTGCGCAACGAATCGCCGAGCGTCCATTCACACAGCAGGTTCCAGGCGTCTGCACGAGTCGGCATAAGTTCAAAGCTCCTTGCGAAAGCAGATGATGCGGTCGGTTTCTTCGTAACCCAATGCGCGATGGGCGGCGAAACTTACTTCGTTGTTGAGTTCGGTATCTGAAGCCATTTCGGTGCAGCCTTGTGCGCGCGCCCAAGTCTCGCCTGCCGCAAACAGCGCACGACCGATGCCGCGACGGCGGACGTGCGGCTCGACGTACCAGCCTTCGACATAGCCGATGCGATCAGTCTCACAGCCCTCGGCGTACTTGCGAAGATTCAATTCGATAAAGCCGAGCGGCGTTCCGTCATTGTCACAGGCCAATAAGACGGCGAGTGGTTCATTGAGCGTACCGGCAAAGTAACGCGCGATTTCATCGAGATGCGCGTCGTCTGTTTCGGGCCAAAGCGCGGTACGCATACGGCTCCACACGGCGGTGTCGTTGAGTTGGGCAGGCCGAATGTTTGTGAAGATGTTCGTGAAGATGTTCATCACGGCGCGTTTCTAACGCCGTCGGCGGAAAGTGGCAAGAGGCGAAATGAAAAAAAACGGGAAGCCGCAGCGACACGGCTTCCCGTTGGAGCTTTGTTCAACCGGGCGAGTTGAACGAAGCGAAAAAAGCAAAAGCTAGCCTTGCTGTTGTTTATTGCGACGGCCTTTGGCGTTGCGCAATTCGTCGGGCGTCAGGAAGCCGTCGGCGTTGGCGTCGAGCTTGTCGAAGGCGCGCGGCTTTTGCGTCCATTCGTCGCGGGCGATTTTGCCGTCGCTGTTGGCATCGAATTGTTGAAACATCTTTGCGCCTTTGTCGCGGACGACGCTGCCGATTTCGGCGGCGGTGAGAAAGCCGTCTTTGTCGGCATCGAGCGTATCAAAGCCTTGCGTTTTACCTTTCCATTCTTCACGAGCGATTTTGCCGTCGGCGTTGGCATCCATCTTTTGCATAAATTTGCCGCGTTGGCCTTTGCGGCTTTTACCCGCAGCCGCAACAGGCGTTTGCGGGTCTGGTCCGCTGGTGGCGGGCGGCGTCGCAGGCGTTTGCGCAAAAGCGGAAAGCGAAAATAAGCAGAGCGCGAAAAGTGTCAGTACACGAAACATCTTCAAAATCTCCTTCCCAGTTTTGGGGTAAGTGGTTATGTGGGGAAACGGACGCAGCATTAGAACGAGGGCCTGGCGATTTGGACGAATTATTTTTGAGTTCACTATGATGGGAGTGATGGGAGTGATAGAAGCGATAAGAGGGCGTGTGTTCCTATCACTCCTATAACTCCCATTGTCTGGACATTGACCCTGTTCACCTCAAAGTTTACCCTGACGCCTCCTTGAACCCATCCCCATCGTAAAGGCTGTTGAGCATGCAAAGAGAGAAGTTGTTATATGCCCTGATCGGCGTGTTGCTGGGCGCGATCCTCGGTTATCTCGGTACGGACGCGCTCAATCAAAAGTACGCGACCGCCGTGACGACTCCGCCGGCGACGAACGCGGCGGCGAACAATGAGAGCGCGCCGGAAAGTGCGGCAGGCGAAATGCAGGCCGATGTGACGGCTACGCTCGAACGCGCGCAAAAAGAGCCACAGAATTTCGCCGCGCAGGTTGAGGCGGGCAAGCTTTACGCGCAAATCAGTCGCTTCGATCAGGCCGTCGCCTTTTTAACGCAGGCGCGCAAGCTCAATCCCAAAGACGAAGAGTTGTTACAGCTTTTGACGGCGGCGCTGTTGAGCAAAGGCGACAAGGCGGCGGCGCGCGAAGCGTTGCAACAGCTTGAAAAAGTGAATCCGAAAAACGCGGCCTTGAGCCAGTTGCGCAGCCAGTTGAATTAAAATGGAAAAACTTCTCGTCCAAACAGTTACGAGCTTCGTCTAAGCTCGCGTTTCGTTCATTACCGGTTGGCGCTTACATCCTTGAGCCAGCCATTTCGCAGCAGAGACTTCTTGATCCACTTTGTCCGGGACGATCTCGTCACTGGATTTCACGGGAGGAATTTATGGCAAACCGCTTTATGCCGATTCGTGCCATGAGAAAAATAGGCTGGTCGTCGTACACCGTAAAAAGATTGGTGGCGGCGGCTTTTGTTTTTGCGCTGGTCGGGTTGATCGTCGCGCCAGGGAACTGGCTGACCGCTTCGCTCGCCGCTTTTTCACCCAAAGGTTCACCGGCAGCTTCGCCTGACGAGCAGGAAGAGCAATACGGTAAGGTCAAGCGTGACGATTGCGGCTATTTGCAAAACCCCGAAGGCATCAAGGGCGCAATGGCTCGTCACCGCGAAGAAGTCGCGCTGGCGACGAATTATCTGGCGCGCAACGCGAGTTTCACGGTCAGCGATTTGGCGACCGTGCCGCCCAACGACATCCCGCGTAACAACTTCATTGACAACATCCTGTTCGACAAGATGGCGGCTGACAGCATCGCGTCGGCTCCGCTTTGCACTGATGAAGAGTTCGCGCGCCGCGTTTATCTCGACCTGACCGGACAGATTCCGGCGGCGGATGCGGTCACCGCTTTTCTCGCAGACAAAGCCGCCAACAAGCGCGCCGCGCTGGTAGACAAGCTGATCGGCTCGCCGGAATACGTTGATAAATGGACGATGTTTTTCGGCGACCTGTATAAAAATACGGCGGCGTCGGTCAACGTCCGGCGCTATGAATCGGCGCGCACGGCGTTTTACGAATACCTCAAAAAAGCCATCGGCGACAATCGTCCTTACAACCAGATCGCACGCGAACTGATTACGGCCAACGGCGATAACTTCGTCGTGGGCGAAACCAACTGGATCATCGGCGGCATCGTGCCGATGGGGCCGCAGCAAGACACGATGGACGGCACTGCGGTCAATGCCGCGAGCATGTTCCTCGGCATCAACGCTGTAGATTGTTTGCTCTGCCACGACGGCGCAGGCCATCTCGATCAAGTCAATCTGTGGGGGTCACAGGCGACGCGGCCCGGCGCGTGGGGAATGTCGGCTTTCTTTGCGCGTACGCGACGCGCCAACACGGTGGTGTCGCAGAATCCGCTTTACGTCAAACGCACCGTGAGCGAGGCCCCGAACGGCGAATATCTTTACAACACGACTTCGGGCAATCGTCCCGAACGCCAGCCGGTGACGGGCGGCAAATTGTTGGCCGACCCGGTCTATATGTTCGGCAACGGCAAACCCAACACATGCGAAAATCGCCGCGACGCCTTTGCGCGCTTGCTGGTGGC
>JABFSD010000346.1 GCA_013140935.1 Acidobacteriota bacterium | reverse complement strand
GCGGGTTGGGCGCGCGATTTGTCGGCGGGCTTGTTGATCGGATTGCTGATGATCGCCTTCGTCGTCGGCTTGCAAGTCGCAGGCGGCGGTACGCGATTGGTAGCGGCGAACAGCAATTCGTGGCGCGGAATCGTTGCCGCTTCCCTGCTGCTCTGGCTGGCGGCGGCGTTTGAAGAGTTGGTCTTTCGCGGTTATGCCTTTCAAACTTTGTTGCGCGACGTACCGGCTTGGGTTCCCATCCTTATTCTCAATCTCTTTTTCGGCATGGCGCATTGGACGAATCCGAGCCGGACGACGTTCTCTACGATCAACACCGCACTGGCAGGCATATGGCTCGCGCTGGCCGTGATGCGTACGCGCAGCTTGTGGCTGGCGACCGGATTACATTTCAGTTGGAACTGGACGATGGGCGTGCTGTTTGGCTTGCCGGTGAGTGGCATGCGATTGCCTGATACTTTGCTGTTTGCTTCAAGCGAAGCACCGTTGTGGTTGACCGGCGGGAGTTATGGCAGCGAAGGCGGCGTGACTGCGACGTTGGCGTTCACGTTAGCGGCGATGTGGATTTGGCGAACGGCGAGATTGAAGGTTGCGAAAGAAACAGAGTTGGCGCTGACTGATCAGCAAACGCTCTAAAATTTCTGATAAAGAAAATGTTTGTAGCCAATGCTCATGCTTTGCAAAAACCAGTTGGGCATCGAGTGCATCAACACAAAACTCAGCAAGCCGTGCGACAGGCCGAGCGCCCACAGGTTCGGCGCGCGTTCATACACCCACGACCACAACAGCCCCGCAGCGAAAGTGAGCAACGTCAACGTCAGGTTCGGCAAATGCACCAACGCAAAACACGCGGCGCTTAACCAAATCGCTTTGCGGACTTGAGCGCGCTGTTCGATAGGCGATGTCACCAACAACGAACGCACGCGCCGATAAAGAAAGCCTTGCGTGATGTATTGCTGCACGATGCCCCACAGCGGCGCGATGAAGATATTGATGGCGAAATGCGTGCTGCGTTGAAACGAATTCATCTTCCATCCGATGAAACACATCACCGCCAACGCCAGCAGCACGGGCAGCGCCATCAACATGCACGCGCGTCCGAAGCCTTCTGCGCGAAAGCCTACGTCGCGCCACGGTTCGCCGCGTTGTCGTTGCGAGTTGATTACTAACCATACCGCCAATGCTCCCGGCACAAGCAACGTCCAGCGGCTTTGCGGATACATCGGAACTAACGCCCACACCGATAACAACACCGAACCCAACACCGAAACGATTTCGAGCAAAGTCACCGCACGCAAAGAAAGCTGCGCGTCGGTTGAAACAGTTGGGCGAGTTCCACTTCCCTGCCCTGCGGTGGGCGCGGCGTGATCGTGGGCGCAGGTTTGGGAAACTTGACGACTGACACCGTGACTATTTCGCTTTCAGATATCGCTCGAACCAAAGCATCGTCCGCGCCATTTGATCGAAACGATGCGCGGGTTCGCTGATGCCGTGGCCTTCGCGCGGATAGCGCACGAAGGTCGTTTCTACGTCACGCATTTTCAGCGCAGTGTAAAACTCTTCGGCTTGCGTGATGTGTACGTCGTGATCCTGCTCGCCGTGAATTATCAACGTAGGCGTTTGCGCTTTCTTGATGTGTTTCAACGGCTAACGCTCCCACAGCAATTCGTAATTGTCCCAAGGGAAACCATTAAACTCGGCGTGAATCAAATCTTGATACAATGAGGTCGAATAAAAACTGATGAGATTCGACAAGCTTGCCGCTGTCACAGCAGCCTTGAAACGATTGGTTTGCGTGACGACCCAATTCGTCATGTATCCGCCATAACTGCCGCCGGTCACGCCTAAACGATCAGCGTCTAAGAATTTGAAACGCGCGAGGGCTTCGTCAACGCCTTTCATCAAATCGCGGTAATCGCCACCGCCCCAATCGTTGACGCATCCGTCAGAAAACTTTTGTCCATAACCCGACGAGCCGCGCGGATTGACCAGCAACGTAGCCATTCCCTGCCCCGCCCAAAGTTGCGCGTTCGTGTTGAAAGCCAAGCCTGACATGCCGTGCGGCCCGCCATGAATCGAAAGCACCAGCGGATATTTTTTGCTCTCGTCTAAATTCGCCGGAGCATAAAGCCAGCCTTGAATTTCAAGACCATCGTTGGTGAATTTGATTTCACGCGGCGCGACGGGCGTGAACGTGCCGAGCCATTTTTCATTGAGCTTCGTGATGGGCTCAAACTTCCCTGCTGTGCGCGTGGCATAAACTTCAGACGGATGCGTCGGGTCGCTGATCGTCATCGCCAACGTGCCGTCTTTGCCAACGCTGAAGCTCGACATCTGTCCGTTGTAATCGAGCAACTGGCGCGGGCCGCTCAAGCGATTGGCTTGATAGAGCATCGTCTTGCCGTGATCGCCTGCGGTGAACAAAACAAACGCGCCATCGTGCGACCACTTGAATGAACCGACGCGCCGGTCTTGGTCTTTGTTCAACTCGCGCGCATCAGTTCCCTGCCCCGCTGTAACAGAAGCCGCTGTAATGACAAACAAATGATTGTCTTCGGCGACGCTGTCAATCGTGGTGATCGCGCGCTTCGTTGCGGTGTAGGCAATGTCTTTGCCGTCGGGCGAAAACACCGGCATCCATTCACAACCCGGCGTCTTGGTGAGTTGCCGCGTTTCGCGCGAAGCGACATTCACCGCATAGATGTCAGTGTTGTTCACCTTGTCAGCATTGGCTTCGCGGTTTGAGACGAATGCAATCTCATCGCCTTTGGGCGACCAGTTGATTGAGTGTTCGTTGTAATTGCCGCTCGTGAGTTGTTGCACCTGCCCCGTTTCGACCTCGGCGACGAAGATGTGCGAAGACAGCGCATCGGAAAACGACGTGCGCGATTTGTATTGCAACCGCGTGACGACGCGCGGGTCTTCGGCTTTCTCACTCAGGAATTCATTGACGGGCGGCGTAGCTTCAACCGGCGCGACAGTAACCGTCGCCGCACCTGCATTCGCAATCGCCTGCCCTTGTGCACGCAAGATCATCTCGCGTACTTCAGGCGGCAGCTTGTCAATTTCAGCGCGCGTCAACGGACGGCGAAGTTGTTCAGGGATTCCATTCAACGCCGTATTGGCAGGCGTTTCAGCGGCTGCGGGTTGGGTTGTAGCTGCGGGTGCAACGCGCGCGGCGACTTCGATCACTTCATTTGAAGAAACAAAAGCAATGCGTTTTGCATCAGGCGACCACGCGAACGATTCGCCTTCGTGCGTCAAATAAAAGTTCGAGCGAAACAGATGCGTTACCAATTTGGGAGCGCCGCCCGTCGCTGCCGCTACCCACAAGCCCGACTGCTTGTCGCGGTTTGAAACGAAGGCAATCCATTTGCCGTCAGGCGACCAACGCGGCGTGCTTTCGCTGGCGTCATCGTTCGTGAGGCGACGCACTTCCCCGCCCTGCACGCTCACCAGCCACAAGCGCCGCAAAGTGCGCGAACGATCGGGCGCGGTTTCACTCATGACGAACGCGATCTGTTTGCCGTCGGGCGAAACCTGCGCATCGGCGGCTTCGCGCATCGCGGTGAGTTGGTTGAGTTGCAAACCGCGTGTTTGCGCTAACGACGCCACGGCTATTGCTTGCGACAGAAGCAAGCTGACTAAAAATTGCTTGATGAGTTTTGGCAAAGTTCCCTTCCCTTCTCAAAACGTAGCAC
>JABFSD010000186.1 GCA_013140935.1 Acidobacteriota bacterium | reverse complement strand
CATCGCTTGCAAGTGGCGTTGCACCAAACTCAACCCCAGCCCTGCGCCCGGCACGCTCGAAGCCAGCACGCGCTGGCCGCGATAAAACGGCTCGAACAGATGCGGCAAGTCTGCTGCCGCGATGCCCGGGCCGCGATCCGCGATGGTGAGTTCGATCTCGTGGCGTGTCTGTTGTGCACTCACCCGCAGCCAGCGACCGGCGGCGGCATACTTGTGCGCGTTGTGTAACAAGTTGCTCACGACGCTTTCGAGCGCGGCGGCATCGGCGGTGACGGGCGGCAGATCATCGGATAATTCAAATTCGACTTGCCAGTTTTCCGCTGCGAACGAATGGGCCGCCAGCGCGCGTTCGCAAACGGCTTTCACGTCCACCGCGCGCAAGTCATAAAGTTTGCGTCCCGATTGAATGCCAGCAAACGACAGCACCTGTTCGAGTTGATGCGCGAGGCGACGCACTTCAGTTTGAATCGTCGTGCCGTATTGCACGACGCGTTGCGGGTCTTTGACCAGTCCTTGCGCGAGGTTGTGGCTGGTTGATTGAATCACGGCGAGCGGCGTGCGCAATTCGTGCGAGACGCCTGCGACGAATTCGAGTTGTTGCGCGGCCAAACGATTGACGCGCCGCATCGCCAACAACAACAGCGCGAAACTCGCTGCCAATACCAACAACACACCGAACGCAGCCGCGAGATTACGGCGGCGGGTTTGGGCGATGGCGAGCGCGACAGAACCGGCAGAATCTTTCACCACCAGACGCCACGCCAGCGGATCTGTCGCTGCGTCCAAGGCATTGAGTCCTTGCGGCAGTTGCGTTTCGTCATCACGCGGCGCTTCAGGCAGAGGCGGCGCTCCGGGCGGACGCACGCCGTTGGGCTGGCTATGCACGCGGCGCGTGAAAAGCACTACGGCAGCATCGGCGTTGGCAAAGGCCACAATGGCTTCCGGCGTGAGCGCGCCATTGGATGAATACAACGCGCGCGGCGGTTGACCGGTGAGCAACGCAAGTTCGAATCCTTGCATGCCGCTTTGACTGAAATAGCGCGCGCTGAGTTCGGGGACGAATTGGTTTTGCAAATACGTCGCGTCGAGTTCGAGAAAGCACCAGCCTTTCAAGATCGGCCTGCGCAAATTCGCTGCGGGCGGCGCAGCCGATAACGCAGTCATACGGTCTTCGATGTCGCGCGCCGCTTCATCACCCGGCTCTTTTGGCGGCCCCGGACGTTCGGCGAGTTCAGGAAAAGCGCGTAACTCGGCTTCGCGGCGCGGGTCTTCGACGAGTTGAAAAGCGAGCAACGGTTGCGCGGCCATGAAATCCTGCGCCATCTCGCGCGGCGTCAACGGCAATTGTCCATTCGAGGTAAGCAAGCCTTCAGTCAGCATCGTGCGATAAGCCGTGAGTTCCGCCGGCCATTGAGTTTCGCTGAAACTCGCTTCCTGCAACGCGCGCCGCTTGAAAACCACCGAGCCGTCTTTTTGCAACTGCGCAAAACTCACTGCGCGCAACAACGACGTATGTTCGTCCTGCCCCCATTGCGTCACCGTCGTGTTGAGTTGCGCTTCCCAATCGGTATTCGCCGCCAGTCCCAGCGAACGCCGAAAGACTTGCATCGTATCGCGCAAGCTGCGGTCAAATTCTCCGCGCACGTTGCGCAACGCGGTTGCTAACAACGCGTGCCGCTGCTGATGTTCGGCTGCGCTGAGGCGATTGATCCAGCGGTATTGCAAGCCCGCCGTCAGCAACAACAACGCACACAACACCGCGCCGCTCAACCACAGCCATTGTTTGCGCAAGTAATCTTGAAGGGATCGTCGCATCGCGCCGCGCATCTTACGTCAGGCCGTTGGCTGAATGACATGGGCAGCCAGCGATTTTACCGGCCTTTTACAAACGATGATGCGGCGTCAAATGGCTGGCCTTTTCGCGCAGCCCTGCGCTGCGTAAGATGACGGCATTGCCCTGTGGATAAATTCTCAAAACGCCGTACCCAACCCAGACGGGCAATGTGACGCATCATCGAACTTTTCACGCTTGACCTTTGGAGGCCCTATGACATTGCGCTCTTTCATCACACCGCGAACGTTGCTGGTCGTGTTTTTCCTGTTCGCTTCGTTTTCCGCCCGCCAGCTTTTCGTCGCGGCACAAGACAACAAACCCGAAGACAAAAAAGACGAAAAAAAAGAAGAAGGTTTGCCACTCAAGCCCGAAGGCAAAATCTCTTTCACTACCGACGAAGGTACGTGGATGTCGCTCAACCTTTCGCCCGACGGGCAAACGATTGTGTTCGATCTGATCGGCGACATTTACACCTTGCCCATCAGCGGCGGCGAGGCGAAAAAGATCATCGGCGATATGTCGTTCGAGTCGCAGCCCGCGTGGTCGCCCGACGGCAAGCAAATTGTTTTCATCAGCGACCGCAGCGGCGGCGAGAACCTTTACGTCTGCAAACCCGATGGCACTGACATCAAGCCGATCACCAAAGGGCGCGGCAGCGATGTGACCTATTACCTCTCGCCTACGTGGACGCCTGACGGCCAATACATTCTCGCGTCGAAAGCCGAACGCGGCATCGCAACGTATCATCCTTACCTCTATCACAAAGACGGCGGCACGGGCGTAAGCGTCGGCCCGCCGCCTCCGCCGCCCGCCGCGCAAGGTCAACCCGGCCCGCCTGCTGCGCCGCCTACGAACAAGATGGGAGCAGTCGCTTCGCCCGATGGACGCTACATTTATTACGCGCAACGCAACGGCGCGTTTAATTACAACGTAGTTTTTCCGCTCTGGCAGATTTATCGCTTCGACCGCGAGACGAGCGAAACGTTGCGCGTGACGAATGCGCAAGGTTCGGCGATGCGTCCGCTGTTGTCGCCCGATGGCAAGCATTTGGTTTATGCGACGCGCTATCAAACGCAAACGGCTTTGCGCGTGCGCGACCTGACGACGAATGAAGAACGCTGGCTCATCAGCAACGTAACGCGCGACGATCAGGAATCGCGTGCGACGCGCGATACGTTTCCCGGTTACAGCTTCACGCCCGACGGCAAATCGCTCATCGTCACCATTGACGGCAAGATCAAGCGCGTGTCTTTCGACTCAGGTGCCACCGGCGCAGCGACCACGATTCCCTTCACCGCCAAAGTCGAAGCCGATATGGCCGCGCGGCTGCATTACGATTACAAGGTGGATGACAGCGCGACCGTCAAAGCGCGACTGATTCGTTATCCCGCGCTCTCGCCCGACGGCAAGCGCGTGGTGTTTTCGGCCTTCAACAAACTTTACGTGATGGACGTGGCCGCGAACGCCAAGCCGCAACGCCTGACCAATTTGACGGTCGGCGAATTCATGCCCGCGTGGTCGCCTGATGGCGCGCATATCGCGTTCGTCACATGGACGCGCGAAGGCGGACAAATCTATCGCGTACCGAGCAACGGCGGCGCTCCGCAACAACTGACACAGCGCGCGGCTTATTACTCTTATCCGGCTTACTCGCCCGACAATTCAAAAATCGTATTCACTTACGGCGCGTTGAGCGATCAGCTTTTCGCCGATTTGCGCGATGAGCATTCGTTCAAGTCACCCGAAGAAGCTGCGTTGCACAGACCTAACGAAAGCCACAGCGAAAGCGAAGTCACGGGCGCGAATCCAACGGGCTTGCGCGACTTGCGTTACATTCCCGCAAACGGCGGCGAATCGGTTTTCATC
>JABFSD010001041.1 GCA_013140935.1 Acidobacteriota bacterium | reverse complement strand
GCTGTTGGCGGTGGCGTTGTTGGCTTGTTGGATACCAGCGCGGCGGGCGACGCGGGTTGATCCGTTGGTGGCGTTGCGGTGTGACTGAGCGGCTCAGGGTTCAGCGAAAAGTTCCTCGCTGGCGGTGGCGGTGGCGGCGCGTCTGATCCAGCGGTCGAGGGTTGCGACATCGGTGCAGGCTGCGATGCGCGCGCGGTCGGCCTCGCTCATTCCGACGCCGCGCGCTGCCAGAATCGCCAGCACAGCGGCAGTCTTGGCGGCGGTGAGACCGGCAGTTTCGCCTTGCGCGTAGCCTTTCGCCTCCTTCGCTTCGCCGTATTCGCGCGCCTGCTGAATCTCGTCCATTACTTTGCGGTACGCTTCCAACTCGGTAGCAGAAAACGTCGCGGCGTTGGCGAGCGCCAGCGCTTCCCGATGCGGCCCCGCCGGCAAATCGGGCGGGACTTCGGTCAGTTCCGGCGCATGCACGAACAGCCAAGCCCAGTGCGCCGCGCCTGTCTCCGGCTTGCGTTGGGGCAGCTTCGGCAGTTCCAGAAAAGCGTATTGCACTTGCAGCAACCGGTTGACGCCGTTGTGATCTGGCCGCCGCGAACTTTCGGTGACAAACCAACGACTGAGCATCGGCACGCGCGGCAGCCCTTGCGCATCCTGCTCGGCATCCGGCCAAAGCGCGAAATCGCAAATCGAAAGAGCGACGACATCCGTCAGTTTGGTGTAAGACTCGCCCGCTTTGAGTTGGTCAACGTAAGCCTTGCAGCCGTTGTAAACCACCCGGTTGAGAAAGCCGGCGACATGCAGCAATTGCATCTCGACGATGAAGCGCGCGCCGCTCAGGTCCTGGCAGCGCACGTCCAGGATGGAAAGCTTTGCCCCTTCGATCAACGGCAATTGTTCGCTGGGCAGATATTCGATGTGTTCAATCGTGTCAGCGCCCGTGCGTTCCAGCAGATCGTTGAGCAGTCCGCGCAGAATATCAGGATGCCGCGCGAAGATGCGGCGGAAGACGAAGTCGTTTTTCAGATCGGCAAAGGCCATGATTCAGGGTTGGGAAAACAGTGCAATAGATGGTTCAACGGGTGCGCCAAAAACCGCCGCGAGTGTAAGCCAGCCCTGCCGCCCAGACAATGCCAACCGCCTCCGTTTTTGGGAAGCGTCCATCCCGCAAACGAACACTCCCTTGCCCGCCCACCGCCCCCACACACTGCGCAGCCAGCGGTTATGAACACACAACGCACGGCACGTCCTTTGCGAGCTTGTTACGAATCTGTAGCTGATGGCGCTTCGTTGCGAAGCAAAAGTAAGTAGTCCCGCCTTCCGCTCGGAATGACTTGATCGCGTGAGACATTCCGAGCGGAAGGCGGGATGACGAACCAGGAGACCTTATGCAAGCACTCTGGCAAGACCTGCGCTTCGGCGCACGAATGTTACTCAAACAACCCGGCTTCACGTTGATTGCCGTGCTGACGCTGGCGCTGGGTATCGGCGCGAATACGGCGATCTTCAGCGTCGTCAATGCCGTGTTGTTGCGCGCGCTGCCGTTCAGCGAACCGGCGCGGCTCGTGATGGTTTACGAGAAGAAAGAAGGGAACTCTTACGACACGGTTTCTTATCAGGACTTCAACGACCTGCGCGCGCAATGCCGAACGTGCGAACGGCTGGCCGCCGTCTCGCCCGTGTGGACGTTGAACCTGACGGGCGCGGGCGATGCACAACAACTGCGCGGCTAGTTCGTGTCGGGCGATCTGTTCGCCACGCTGGGCACGCCCGCCGCGCAAGGGCGTTTGCCCGGCGCGGCGGAAGACCAGCCGCAAGCCGCGCGCACGGCGGTGTTGAGTTACGGCGCGTGGCAAAGCCGCTTCGGCGGCGACCCGCAAATCATCGGCAAGAGCCTTACGCTCGACGCGCAAGGCTACACCGTCGTAGGCGTGACGCCGCCCGGCTTTCGCGTCTTGGAAGAGGTGGATGTCTTTGTGCCGCTGGCTTTCAACCCGATGATCAATCGCGGTAGGCATCTGCGGATGTTTTCCGTCATCGCGCGCTTGCAAGCGGACGCGACGCTGCCGCAAGCGCAAGCTGAACTGAACGGCGTGATGGCGAATCTGGCGCGGCAATATCCCGACACCAACGCAGGCTTTCGCGTAGAGGCCGCGCCCTTGCACGAACACGTCACCGGCAAAATTCGCACGACCTTGCTGTTGCTGCTCGGCGCGGTTGGCTGCGTGGCTTTGATCGCTTGTGCCAACGTAGCGGGTTTGTCGCTGGCGCGTGCGACTTCACGTTACGGCGAGTTGGCGGTGCGTGCGGCGTTGGGCGCGAGCCGTGGGCGCATCGTTCGCCAACTGTTGGTCGAAAGCGTTCTGCTGGCTTGTCTCGGCGGCGCGGCGGGTTTGCTCTTGGCGAGTTGGGGGATTGATGCCTTGCTCGCGCTCAGTCCCGACAATCTGCCGCGATTGCACGAAGTCCGGCTTGATCGCACGGTGCTGGCTTTTGCCGGAATGCTTTCGCTCGCCACCGGCATTGCCTTCGGCCTGATTCCCGCGTGGCGCATGGCGCACGTTGATTTGCACGCGGCCTTGAAAGAGAGCGGGCGCGGAGCCGCCACCGGCGCGGGCTGGCAGCGCATGCGCAACGGGCTGGTCATCACTGAAATCGCGCTCGCCGTCGTGTTGCTGACAGGTGCGGGTTTGCTCGTGCGGAGTCTGCTGCGCTTGCACAACGTGCAGCCGGGCTTTGCGACGGAGAATCTGGTGACGTTTGGCGTGACGTTGAGCGGCGCGACTTACGGCGATGCGCAACGGCGCGGCGAATTTTACCTGCGGCTGGAAGAACGGCTGCAAGCCTTGCCCGGCGTGCGTGCAGTGGGCGCGACGACGCGCTTGCCCCTGCTTGCGCCGAACAACAACATCACCACGGCGATGCAGATCGAAGGGCGTCCCGAAACCGCGCGGCAACCGGTCGAAGTGGATTTCCGCCGCGCTACGCCGGGTTATTTTGCGACGATGGGCATTCCGCAAGTGCGCGGACGTTTGTTCAGCCTCGATGATTTGCGCGCGCAAAATTCCGTTGTCGTCATCAACGAGCAACTCGCGCAACGCTATTGGCCCAACGAAGACGCGGTCGGCAAGCGCATTCAATTCACCGGCGGGCCGAACGCGGCGTGGTCAACCATCGTCGGCGTCGTCGGCAACGTGCGCCATTTGGGTCTGGAAACCGAACCGCGCCCCGAAGTCTATCTGCATTACCTGACCAGTCCGCCGACCGGCCCGATCATCGCATTGCGCACGACGAACGCGCCGGATGCCGTGATTGCGGCTTTGCGCAGCGAAGTGCGCGCGCTCGACGCGAGCGTGCCGGTCTCGACGATCAGCACGATGCCCGACATCGTTGCGCGTTCACTGGCTCCACGCCGTTTCACCTTGTCGCTGTTCGGCGCGTTCGCCTTCGTCGCTTTGTTGCTGGCGGTATCGGGCATTTACAGCGTGATCTCATACGCCGTAGCGCAACGTACGCACGAGCTTGGCGTGCGGATGGCGCTGGGCGCGCAGCGCCGCGACATTCTGCAACTCATCTTGCGGCAAGGGCTGCGACTCGCTTTGTTGGGTATAACGCTTGGCTTGGTTGCGGCCTTTGTCGTGACGCGCGGATTGCGCACGCTGGTTTACGACGTGAGTACGAGCGACCCGTTGACCTTTGCGGGCGTAGCGGTGTTGCTGACGGCGGTCGCCTTGCTGGCGTGCTGGATTCCGGCGCGACGTGCGACGAAAGTTGATCCGATGATCGCGCTCAGATGTGCATGAAAGTTTTGCCGAACGCGCGCGGAGCTTGAGCCAGTTCGTGTGTGAGCATTACTATGCCGTGGCAGTAATTGCCCAAAGAATCCCAATTCAAGCAATCGAGGAAGCATCAAGATGGCAAAGGCAAAACTCACGGTTTTTCTGGATCACCATATAAAGCGTGAAAACCTTCTTTACAGACGCACAACCAGTCAGCCAAGCCAATCAGAAAGCAGGCCACAACAGCATCCATATCTGACCATTCGTGATCTTTACGGCAAGAAATCGAAAGCCCGTCTGTTGAGAAAGCCTGATTTTCAGCGGGCAACGTGGGCTTGGTCACCAGAGGAGTGCGTAGAACTGCTGGAATCAGTTCTTTATGAGCAAGTTGTGCCAAGTGTGATCATGTGGCTGAGTCCAGACAACTTTCAGTACGTGCTGGATGGTGGACATCGCATTTCGGTCTTGCTTGCGTGGATTGACGATGACTGGGGAGACCGCCTACCTGAAGATGAATATCGTGATACTACTGTTCAAGAGAGCATCCGAAAGGCTGCGCAACGTGTTCGTGATTTGTTACGCGAAAAGAAAATTGGGGCGTTTAAGGAGTACTTAGCGGCTGACGAAATTTATAACGAACACGTAGACAAAGGGCAAATACCAGATCAAGCCATGGATTCTGCCAGTCTCAGCTTCGCAAGATTGGTACGCAGGTGGGAAGCGGTAGACTTGGGTTTTCCTATTCTTTGGGTGTCTGGGGATTACGAAAAGGCTGAAGAATCGTTCCTGAAGATCAATAAAACGGGGCGTAGCTTATCTGATTGGGAAACTAAGTTAGTCGAGAATCGCTCCTCCAGCTTTGCCAGAGCCGTTATGTCTATTGCGCAAATCGGTGATGTCGGACATTGCTGGCCGATTCAGGAACCAGAAGTCGCAAATGATTCTCGGCTAAAGGCTAAGGCCGAACAGATTATCCAGAAGGTGAAAGAGCTTCACACATTGCTTTTTGAGCCTCCATACAGCAGGCCAGTCACTGAGTTGAAACAGCCATTGATGGCAACTCCGTATACCAGACCAGAGATGAAGCCTTGGTACTTGGCAGAGTTGTTGACTATTACCGAAGGGAAAAAAGGCCAGAAGCCAGAGACTGAAGCGCTTATCAAAAAGGATCGCAATGCTCCGGTTTCGCACATCATCACTAACGGGTTGAAGTTGATTGATGATGCCATTGATGTGATTGGCAATCTCTACGGCTCTTCTCCTCGCTCACTTTGTCTGATGCCGCTGGTGTATTTCTACAACAAGCAAGGCGATTACATTCGGAGCTTGTTTTACGGAATGATTTATTGGCTCAACCATGGCTCAGAAACTTTGGATGTGCCGAATCGTAAGCTGGTTTTTTCCGTGCATCGGCGAGCCTTTGAGGAAGTGCTGATTCAGAACAAAGATTTGATTATCACCAGAATCGCCCGGCGAATCGGTTCCGGTCCCGAAGTTACTCTTCCAACGGCACGATATTTTGATGGTCTCCTTGCGCTGCTCGTGAAACATAACGATCAGACTGAGTTGGCCGAGTTCCAAGCCGAACATGCTCAATTGATAGCTACGCTTGGAAACTCAGACCTTTTGGAACAGGAAGAAGAAGCGGTAAGCCCTAGCCGTACTTTTCGAGGTGCGATGCGAACAGAGGTTCAAGTTAAAGAACTGCTTGGTATGTTTGCGATTTGCGAGATTTGTGGCGGACGGTATCACCCCAGTTTGTTTACAGAGTTGGACCACAAAAAGCAGCATAGCAAGGGAGGGAAAACAGCCGTAAGCAACGCGCGAAGTACGCACCCGTTTTGCAATAACAGACGTGAGAAAATTGAAGAGTTACTCAGCGGGGCCATAGTCATTGATTTGCCAGTATTCGACTACCCCAACCTGGCTAAAAAGCCGGAACAATTGAAATTCCTGTTTTTTGAAGAAGGCCCTACGGCAAGTGATGGAGGGGAGGAAGAAAATGAAGACATGCCGGAGGATTTCCCTGAATCCAGTAACGATTGAAAAATCAGCTACCCTGTGGCGTCAATAATGTTTGAGCTTCTTCAAGTGCTGGCGCACTGATGTCTATTCCAATGGCTCGCCGTCTTTTTCCTTGCGCGACAGCATAGCCTAAAGCTGTTCCACTACCGCAAAAAGGATCGAGCAACAGCCCTCCTGGTGGCAACGTAGCGCAAACGGGGATATTTACCAGCCGCTCCGGGAAGACAGCGATATGTTTCTTGAAATTGGTGGCTGTGGGAATCATCCAGACAGATGGAGGAGCTTTGGTTTTGTTGCCATTACTTGAAGCCATCGCCACAGCCTCGTTGTCATAATAGTAACGGCGTCGCAAAACAAAATGAAAAACATATTCGTGCGCGGACGCTGAACGGTCGTCTACTGGATCAGGCGTCGGATTTACTTTGTACCAAACATTGTCATTTCTTACGATCCAGCCGTCTTCTTGCATGGCAATTGCGAAGCGGTGGGGAATGAGTAGCAATTGTTTGGGAGTGCATAAGGGGCGTGGCCCGGATTTATCTTGCGGTCTTAAAAAACGGCGATTCTTTTGCTTCTTATCTTCGCCGCCCGGTTTACCTTTACCGCTCCAATATGTGTCGCCGATGTTTACCCATAGGCTTCCAGTAGGTTTCAGCACTTGCTTGGCTGCTCGAAATACAGTGATGAGCCGATCAATGTATTCTTGCGGATGAACTTCAAGCCCAACCTGGCCTTCTACCCCGTAATCACGCTGACCATAGTAAGGCGGGGAAGTCACGATACAGTCAACAGAGGCTTTTGGCAGCAGTGCGAGGACTTGAGCGGCCTCGCCATGGTACAAAGTGATCTTCGGTGATTTGAAATATAGACAATCCTTTTTCTTCATGGGGTTATGCCTTTGAACGGAGATTTTTTTGCTTTGGCTTTTGAGTTTTGTTTTCTACACGCACCTGTTTTCTGGATTGGCTGTTGACCCTCACCAGCAAATCTCCAGGCTCACAATTCAACGCTTCACAGAGTTTGTCGAGGGTTTCAAAAGAGATGCTTTTTGCTTTGCCGTTTTTCAATTTGCCAATCTGTGTCTCATGGATTTCCGTGATTTGTGCTAAACGATAAGCCGTCATTTCGGAGCGCTCCATTTTTTCGGCAAGTTTGAACTCGATCATGATGAAAGGCATACTAGCAAAAGATTATAGTACTAGCAAATCAGTATGCTAAAACCTCAAGCATCCAAGTCGGGTGTCATTTGCCATAATTGGGAACGCCCCATCCCAGAAGCGAACATCTCGTCGCCGCCGCCTTCAACCTCTCTTCGTGCAAAGCCAAGCACTTAGCCACTGGCACACAACTTGGAAGACAAGCACAGATCAACGCCGCGCCTGACCGCCTCCCGCGCGTCAAAGGCGGCGGCCAACTTTGCCTTTCACACAGAGGAAACCGCGATGAATACGTTCTGGCAAGACCTGCGCTACGGCGCGCGAATGTTGTTCAAACAACCCGGCTTCACGTTGATTGCCGTGTTGTCTTTAGCTTTGGGCATCGGCGCGAATGCCGCGCTGTTCAGTGTCGTCAACGTGGTGCTGTTGCGTCCGTTGCCGTTTCTCGAACCTGACCGTTTGGCGCTGATTTGGGAAGACGCGACCTTCATCGGCTTTCCACAAGACACGCCCGCGCCGGGCAATTACAGCGATTGGAAAGCGCAGTCGCAAACCTTTGCCGATATGGCCGCGCGCGGCAATCGCAGCTTCAATCTCACGGGCGACGGCGAACCGGAAAAGTTGCAGGCTTATGAAGTCACGGCGAATTTCTTTCCGCTGCTCGGCGTGCAACCCGCGCTCGGTCGTAATTTCACCAACGAAGAAGATCAGCCCGGCGCGCACAAAGTCGCCATCATCAGCCATAGTTTGTGGCAAACGCGCTACGGCGGCGAGGCGGACATTCTCAATCGCAGCCTCGTACTCGACGATGAAAAATACACGGTCATCGGCGTGATGCCGGCGGGCTTTCAATTCGGGCCGGATTACATTCGCCTGTGGACGCCGATTGCGTTCACCCCGAAAGAACTGGCGAATCACGGCGATCATTATCTGAACGTCATCGGACGCTTGAAACCCGGCGTGACGCTGGCGCAGGCCAACGCCGACATTCAGACGATTATGAAACGCATCGGCGAAAAGTATCCCGACGAAGCCGCGCAACTGGGCGCGACGGTCGTTTCGTTGCACGAGCAAGTGGCGGGCAAGGCGCGGCGTTCGTTGTGGCTGTTGCTGGGCGCGGTCGGCGCAGTGCTGTTGATCGCCTGCGCGAACATCGCGGGCTTGTTGCTGTCGCGCGCGGCGACGCGGCAACGCGAAATCGCCGTACGTACGGCGTTGGGCGCGGGACGCTGGCGCATCGTGCGGCAGTTGCTGACCGAAAGCCTGGTGCTGGCGGGCGCAGGCGGCGCACTGGGTTTGCTGTTGGCGAGTTGGAGCCTGGCCTTGCTCAAACAACTCGTACCGCCTGAGATGAGTGCTTCGGCAATGCCCGCAATGGATGCGCGCGTGTTCGGCTTCGCCTTGCTGGTGTCGTTGCTAGCGGGCGTAGTGTTCGGACTGGCTCCGGCGTGGCAGGCTACGAAACTGAATTTGACCGCCGCGTTGAAACAGGGCGGCGGGCAAAGCGGTTTCGGCACGGGGCAGCGGCGTTTGCGCAATGCTTTCGTCGTAGGCGAAATCGCGCTGGCGCTGGTGTTGCTCGTCGGCGCGGGGCTGTTGATTCAGACGCTCGCCAAATTGCACGGGCAATACGACGGATTGCGCGCCGAAAGTCTGCTGACGCTGCGTACGGCGCTGCCCGAAAACAGGTACAAGGAACAGCCCAAGCGCGTAGCGTTTTACGATCAGGTGTTAGAGCGCGTGCAGGCTTTGCCCGGCGTGGCGGCGGCGGGTTATTCGACTACGGTGCCGCTGGAATGGGCGGGTGGCGCGAACGGCATCACGATTGAAGGCCGCCAAGCCGAAGCCAACAACGCCTGGAACGCGAACCATCGGCAAGTCAGCGCGGCCTATCTGCAAACGATGGGCATTATGTTGCGCAATGGACGTTACTTCACCGAGCAGGATAATGCGCAAGCCGCACCCGTCGCGATTATCAATGAAACCATGGCGCGGCAATACTGGCCGCAGGAAAACGCCGTCGGGAAACGTTTCAAAAACGGCCCGATTGATTCCAAACATCCGTGGCTGACGATTGTCGGCGTCGTCGCCGACGTGCGCCAGATGGGCGTGGACAAACCCGCCAAAGCCGAAATGTATTTCCCTTATCGCCAGATCAAATCGCATGCGTTTTATGCGCCGCGCGATCTGGTGATTCGCGCGACGGGAGCACCGGGCAGCCTTGTCGCGGCGGTGCGGACGGCGGTGCATGCCGTTGATCCGAATCAACCGGTTTCCAACATTCGCACGCTGGACGCCGTTTTCGGCGAGCATACGAACCTGCGGCGGATGGGTATGCGGTTGCTGACGGTGTTCGCGGCGCTGGCGCTGTTGCTGGCAATGCTCGGCATTTACGGCGTGCTGTCTTATTTCGTCACGCAACATACGCAGGAAATCGGCGTGCGGCTGGCCCTGGGCGCGGACGGCGGCAACATTTTCGCGCTGGTGCTGAAACGCGGGATGACGCTGGTGGGAGCGGGCCTCGCGTTGGGATTGGCGGCTTCGTTCGCGTTGATGCGTTTCCTGCGCAGCCTGTTGTTTGAAGTGAGCGCGACTGACCCGCTGACCTTTGCCGCCGTGGCGTTGTTGTTGGTCGTAGTCGCGTTGCTAGCCTGCTGGATTCCGGCGCGGCGGGCGGCGCGGGTTGACCCGCTGATTGCGTTGCGCTGCGAATGAGTGGAAAAGCTCGACGCGGCGGGGAGGGCGCTGGCTTATCAGGCCGTCGGAGTATTCAGCCGGAGCGCCGCCTCGCTCAAATGGCTTACCGATGCGTAAGTGGAATTTGTGTTGGAAAGGCTGAAGCGAATGCTTCGTTGTGTCGTTGAGCATCTGAGGACATCGCCAACATCTCAGTCGTCTTTTCCTGCTTCACCCAAAGCCGAAATAGCTCAACCGTGTATCGCCATTGCCCGTCGCGTTGTTCGACGAGTTCCTTGCGGCTCAGACTCAACCACGCACGTTGTCTTTCTGCAGCCGCTAGCTCATCCGCTTGCTGCGTAGCCAAGCCGCGCAACACAGCCTGTTCCGCTTCGTTGCAATCGCGCCAGTTGTTTTCAAAGTAAGCCTCGACCGCTACCAACACGCGGCCCACCGCCACTTCCAAATCAGCCAGCGTAGCCTCTTTGCGCTTGTCACGATTGATGAGATTGACCAGTTCTGAGCCGAGCGCCTGCACCAGATAAGGCTGGCCGTGCGTCAGGTCGAGTACGCGATCAACCACGCCGGGCGCGTAACCGAGCGCGAATTCGGGCGTCGGGTGTTCGATCAACTCGCGGGCTTCGTCACGCGCAAGAAAGCTGAGATGCAGCGTCTGGACGTTAATGAGGTAATCAGACCAGTTCACGGTCTGCAATTCCTCAAAGCGATGGCTGCCCGAAAACAGCACGATCAACCGTTCGCGGTGCTGCACGATGGCGCGGATTTGATTGAGTACGGCGCGCGTCAGCTTGCCGTCGCGGATGCCCTCTTCCAGCCGTTCGTATTCGTCAAAGGTCAGCAAAATCTGTTTGCCGATGCGACGCGAATGCGCTTCCAGTTCATCCAGAAATTCATCCAGCCGGGTGAAGGCGTGCGGCTCGAACTCGCTCTTTTGCGGTTGCGCTAGTCCTTCAGCCAGCTTGCGTTTCGCCAATTCGTCGTGGAGAGCGCGCGTCAGGTGATAACAAAACATCGCATCGCTGTCGCTCCAACGCGCGTTCTGGCAATCAATAAACACAGGCACGAACTGGCTGCTCATCAAGCGCGGGAGGTTGAGCAGCGTCGAGGTCTTGCCCGTGCGACGACGACCGTAAAGCAAGAGCGACGGGCGTTGACTGAAGATGGCTTCTTCGAGTTTGACGACCAGATCGTGGCGGCCTTTGAACAAATCCGCTTCGTGTTCTTGTACTGGATTGCCTGTGATGAAAGGGCTTGCCAGTGGCAGGCGTTGCCGCAATTCGGCCTCGGCAGCGTTGACCGTCGCATGCCATTGCGCGGCGACGCGCTGCAATTCGGGGCCGGAGGGCTTGGGCAGCAGCACCATTGCCTGTTGGAAGATCAGCAGTTCGCGTTGCAGTTCAAGCAAGGCTTTGTGCTGACCGTTGGGTGTGTGGCGCACCTGGTAATCCTGTGCGAGCGCCGCCAGTTTTGTCATTCGTTCGGCAGCCGCTTTGACGCCTGCGGGCGCGAGGTTGTCGTCAGGCAGAAATTCCAACGCCTTGTCTACTTGTGCAAGTTGCGTGACGGTCGTGATTTGCCGCAAGTCATGGGCAACGAGTTTGAGCAACGCCTTTTGCGCGGCTTTGCGTTGAAAGGGCCGTTCGGCAGCAACCCACAACACCTCGGCTAACCCTTCTTGGCGATCCGCTTTGGCAATCTCAAACAACCAGTCGCTCAACCACGGCAACGGCGCGCCAATGGTTTCGTCCCAATGCACAGGCGAATGACGAAAGCGTGCCAGCCAGTTTCCACTGCGGCGCGTCCGGTATAGTTGCGCCAAATGGAACGGCCAGTAAAAAGGCCGCCCAAACATAAGGGCAAAGCTGGTCAGCATGACCGGAAAACAGGCAACCGCGAAACGTAATGCCTCGTCCCGCCCTCCAATCCAAGAAAACAGCCAGAAGAACAGCCCGAAGAACAGACCGAAGAACAGCCCGAAGAACAGACCGCTGAACAGCCCGCTGATCAGCCCGCCAACTAGGCCGCCGATTAGCCCGACGACTAGCTCGAAGTACAACCCTGACTCGATGACCATCCCGCCGAACGGCCCGACGAACAGACCGACGACTAGCCCGACGAACAGACCGCCGAACGGCCCATCGAACAGCCCGTCGACCAGCCCGCCACCCAGCCCTTCGATCAGCCCACCGACCAGCCCGCCACCCACA
>JABFSD010000959.1 GCA_013140935.1 Acidobacteriota bacterium | reverse complement strand
TTTAGAAGGTAGAAAGATTGACGTGTGCGAATATGTCTTAATCGTTCATCGGACGAGTCAAGTAGAGCAAACCGGCGTTCGACTATTTCTCGAATTGTTGCCTGATCGCACAAAATTTCTCGGATTCGCAAAACTAGACGCAGCGAAATTACACCCACTAAGGCGCGGGAATTATCTAATGTCTCTGCTAGAATAGGGAAAATTGCACTATCGGCGATTTTAACTGAACAAGGATCCGCCTCGTGGGAAAGCCTGAGTATTTCCAATTCATCTCGAAGCAATTCCAAACGGTTGAGTAAAGACCTACGGTATCGAGGTAATATCAAAATTCGGTAGGCAACGTGATATACACCCAACCAGAATACAACGATGAAAATAGCGATAACCGTTGTTGGTTCCATATTGTCTCCTCTCTGTTTTAACGCCCGCTTGGGACTTGTGGCGAAGGAGGCACAGGAGGCAGCCTTTTTTCACCATCATTCTTCCCAGCAGGTAACGTCATAGACGACTTAAAAGTTTGCAATAACACAGGGTCAGAAAATCGCAAATACTGTTCCAAAGCTGCTCGTTCTGCCCGTTCTTGTAAGGCTATTTCTTGATACAGCTTTGCAGAAGCCTTCCATTCTTCTTTTTTCTCTGTTATCCATTTCGCATCAGCTCTTGTAAGGCTGTTTTGCAACCAAGCTATGAATCCAAATAGCAACGCGAATCCATAACCTAACCACCCCCACCATCGCCCTTTTTCAATAAGGGCTGTCACAATTTTATCCCAAGCCCCTACAGGAAGCCTGTAGATAGTGAATGCTAACAGGCTAAAGAGACAGAACCAGATGAAATATCCACGATCAATGATCAGCCCAAAAACTTGAGCGAGCGGGCCTGAAACTTCAGGTTTCAATCCCGCCAACAGTGCGTCAACTATTTGAACGCCTGTCGGCTTAGGTGGTTGCGGTCTTTCTCTTTCTTCTGTTGGCTCCACCGAGTGTGGCTCCTATCGGGGTCTCGCTCGTGGGGGAGAAGAAATACTCTCCGCCAGACTGCGGGAAGATCAGCCCGCAAACCACCAGTGCTTCTCAAAGCTAAAAGAACATGGGATGCGGGAACGGCTCGTATAGCGCACAATGCTACTGATTGGCGCGACCAACTGCGTCTTCGCTATACGTGCGTGTAAGTTGTGGGTTGAGCGTAAGCAGTGCCTTAAACGACTGTCTTGAGGCGTATCCATCCGTTCAAACTGGCACCGACACTGACTACGATCTGCAAATACGATCTGTAAAAAGGACCGTGAAAGATTGCTACAGCGAGCAGGCTCATAGTTCATTTGCGCCAAAGATTCAATTTACTATTTGGGATGCTACGACTAGGCAAAATACGTCGCTTAACCATATTCAGGGTCAGTCAAGTAGCATTCCCAATAGAGGAATTAATCGCGTTCGCCCAACAGAATGACTTGGTCGGTATGGCCTTCGAACGTATCGTCGTGGCTGATGACGAAAAGTTGCTGAAAGTCTTTGATGCGTCCGATTTGTTGCGCGAGGTTGCGGCGGCGCTCTTCGTCCATATTCGTAGTCGGTTCATCAAAGAAAGCCAGATTGATTTCTGAGAGTTCTTTCAACAGCGCCAGTCGAATCGCCAATGCCGCCGCCATTTGTTCGCCGCCGGAAAGATTGGCGAAGGGGCGTTCGCGGCCTTCTTCTTCCAGCGTGATTTCGTAATCCTTCGTCCACTTGAGTGTCACGTCGTGGCGGCCTGAGAGTTCGCGGTAAAGCTGATTGGCTTCGATGGAAATCGAAAAGAGATAAGACTCGGTGATGAACGGCGCGGCCTTTTGCAAAATGTCACGGACGAAATCCGCCGTCTCGCGCAAGCGGTTGAAGCGATCCTTTTCGGCCAGTTGCGCGGCACGTTGCGCGCGAGCTTCGTCGAATTGCGCGAGCCGCGATTGCAGTTGTGCGTGTTGCGCGCGCTGGTGTTCGAGTTGCGTTGCGCATTGCGTCACGCGGGCGCGTGCCTGTTCGAGTTCGGCGAGCGAACGCGCATGCGCCGTTTCGTCATAACGCGCGGCGAGTGATTGCAAGCTCGCTTGAGTTTCAGCTTGCGCCTTTTCTGTCGCGGCGATTTCAGTGCTGATGGCGGCGACTTCCTGTTCGTGTGCCACCAATGTCTCAGCCGTTTTTAGATTCGCCAGATAAGCGTGATAGGCGCGTTCGTGCAGCGCGCGCGCCGCGTTGGCTTCGCCGAGTTGCGCGTCGAGCGCGGCGAAGGTTTCGCCTTTGGTTTGCAAGGTTTGCTGTCGCGTCGTGGCCACAGTCGTTCGCGTTTCAGTCTGTTGAATGTTTTTGCGCAACGCGGCCTCGCCTTTGATGACTCGTTGCAACGCAGCAGCACGGCTGCGCGGATCGTTCAATGCTTGCAAAGCGTGTTCAGCGGCGGCGAATTGCGCGGCGGTGTCGCTCAGTTGCGCGAGCCGCTGGTTAAGCGATTCAGACGTGGCACGTTTGGTTTGGCCTTGCGCTTTGAGTTCTTCGAGTTCGTCGCGCATGCCTGCGGCTTGATGAAAGCGCCGCTCGGCGTCACGCGCCGCACGCAGTTGTTCATCAAGTGTGGCGCGTTGTGCTTTGAGTTGGTTGAGTTCCGCCGCGTCGGGTTGGGTTTGTTCTCTTTCGTGTTGTGCGAGTTGTGCGAGTTGCGCGGCCAGTTCTTTTTCGATTCGTTCAACGTCGGCACGCACGCGCGGCAGTTGTGCGGTTTCAGCTTGCGCCGAACGCGCTTGCGCCAGCGGTTCGGTCAGCGACTTGAGCGCGGCTTGCAACGTCTTGATTTCTGCGCGCCGTGTTGTGAGCCCTGAGCGAAAGCGCGTTTCGAGCGACTCGCCCGGCTTTAGATTCAAACACTTTTCGGTCAGCAACGGACACAAGCCGCCCGTCGCCAAACTCTGAATCATCTCTTCGTCGCGGTTGAGTTCGGCGCGCAGGTGCGCGAGGCGTTCGGTGTCGCGTTGTTGTGTGGTTTCAAGTTCAGCGAGTTGCGCGGCTTGCTGTTGCAACGCTTCGAGCCGCGCGAGTTCGGCTTGGCGTTGCGCAAGCTCTTGTTGCAAGCGTGCATGCGTCAGGCGCGTTTGCTTTAACAAACTCTGTTGCGTTTCGGCGTGCTTGAGCGCGAGTTCGTGTTGTTGAATCGTCGCGTCGAGTTGCTGGCGTTCGCTTTCGAGCGCGGCGGTACGGTCGGCTTCGGCTTTCAATTCGTCGGCCTTTTCGATCTCGCGCGCGAGCTTGGCGTAACGATCCCGCATCTGCGCCAAATCTTCATCCAGTGTTTTGCGTTGGCGTTCGAGGCTTTGGCTTTCGCCGCGCGCTTCACGCAAGGCGGCGAGTTCGCTTTCGAGTCGTGTTTGTTCGGCTAACGCTTCGGCAAGTTGTGCGAGTTCGTTTTGTGCGGTTTCGATTTCAGCGAGTTGTTCGCGGTGACGCGCGGCTTGCGATTGCAATTCGATGAGTTCGCGGTCGACTTGTTGAAGCTCTGTGCGCCAGGCGTCACGCGTGATGCGCTGTTGTTCGAGTTCAGTCAAACGGGCAGATGCGGCTTGATAGCCTTCATAACCGGTCAATGAATCTTAAACGATTTGCGCGGCCTGTTGGGCTTGCGCGCAAGCTTCGCGCGCGGTGGCGAGCGATTGCTGGCGCAGCTTCAATTTGATCGAAAGG
>JABFSD010000334.1 GCA_013140935.1 Acidobacteriota bacterium | reverse complement strand
TGTTTGCAACACTTGCAGTTCCTGCTTTAAGAAACTGTCGGAACTGTTGCCGTTGTTGAGCCATACGGGTTTTGCGTCGGGTTGCGCAGGCCAATCAAGTTCGAGCGGTTCGTCAGATAGGGCGAGAGCTTCGAGCGAATGCGAGTTGGCGGGCAGTTCAGAAGGCCGCTGGCAATTCACCGCGCTGCCCGATTGCGGGTCGTATTCGCATGCGTAAGCCGATTTGAATTTCCCGCTCTGCCGGTCTTTGAGCAGGATGGTTACGCTTTCGGTTTGCAGCGCGGCTTGCAATTTCGTGGCGACGAGTTCGAGCAGGCGCGGGACTTCGGTAGTCGTTTGCAGTGAATCGCTGAGTTCGCCGATGAGGCGCTGAGCGTCGTAAGACTGGCGGAAAAAGCGGCGGTCAATCGCGGGGGCTACGAAGCGGCGATGCAGGCGGTCAATCACTTTCCACGCGGCGATGCTCATCGCGGCAGACATGATGACAGTAACCAATCGCCAGTCAGGGTATAGAACCTTGACGTAAAGCACAGCAATCAAGATGGCAGCCAGCGATTCGATAACGATGGCTCCGCGCGAAACCAGCAGGTAACGTACACCGCGTCGGATTATCAGACTGATCGGGATGACTTTGTGGCGGATGATCGCGTAAATGAATGAGAGCGGAATCAGCGGCGTGACGAATGGCGTAATCAAATCAAACACGCGCCAGATACGGGGAAAAGCCGCTTGTCCGCCGTTGAACTCCAATACGATCAAGGCCAGCATAAAGAGAAAGCCGATGCTGCTGCCGAGAATTGCTACGCGAGCGCGGCGACGGGCGTCGGGTTGCGCGATGCGATAATTTAGGGCAAGGCAAATCAACCCTGCGGCCAAATATCCGACCACTGTCCACTTGGCGGCCCACAGCAACCACCCGCTGCGATAAAAAGGCGCGACCAACGGATGTCCAAAAAACACTCTTTGCACATAACCAGGCAACCGGCTCGCGCCAAACGTAGGCATTACGAACAGCAACAATGGCAGGTAAATTAACCAGTTGAACCAGCGGTTCCTCTGCAACCAGGGCGAAGGCTGCGGGAAGTCGAGAAAGAAAAGCACGAAAAAGGGGAAGCCCAAAAAACTCAAGATGCGCGCGAGTGAACACAGCCACTCTACGCCACGCCCGAAATATAAGGGGTTCAGCGTATCGCCCAACAAAGAACCGAAAGCTCCGAATAATAAGGCCAACAACCAGGCCTGCCGGTCATCCGGTTTAACCAAAAGCAGGAAAAACCCTGGCAATAAAAACATCAGGCGTACAACTGCCGCCATGATGAGTTTGTAATCGTTGCGTCTTTTGTCAGGCGGGTAAGGAGCGGTGTGCAATAAAAGCTCAAGCACGGCGTTGCCGCGCATCACGGTCATCCGATAAGGCGTACCGGCTGTGATGCGACCGCTGTAATTCACAATGTCAGGGTCTTCATTTCGAGTGAGGCCGTTGATAGCAACGAAGACATCGCCGATTTGCAGAATTGAAGCAGGGCCGTTGGGGTCAAAAGAAGTAATAACCAATCGCCCTTTGTCATCGCCCATCGCCGTCCAACCGTCGTAACTGCCAACCCCGGCGGCGTGCAGGTAGATATTCACTGCGACGAAAAAGAACATCAGGGCGTAAAACAATCCGCCGATTATCAGGCGCGTACGTTTGGTCATAAGCCAGTTTCTCTCTGTCGTTAGCTGCTTGGTACGTCTTCATACGTCAGGGAATGGCACGCTTTACCGCCGTTGCGTGGTCAACTCTTTATGTTAAGATTGCGCCGCTTTCAAGCGAGACGCCTCGCACCCCATACGATTTACTTCACAACCAAGTTTTCAACTGACTCTTTTAGGAGGCTAGCAACCGTGCCGAATCCCTTTGCGATTCAGACCGAACAGCAAGACGGGCTTTCCGTCATCAAGCTCGAAGGTTTTGTGGACGCGCACACCGCGCCGCAATTCGAGAACGCCGTACAAGCTGAGATAGATCATGACCGGCTGCGCATTGTCGTAGATTGCGCCAAGTTGAGTTACATCTCGTCGGCGGGCTTAGGCGTATTCATGAGCTTTATCGAAGAATTGCGCGAACGCGGCGGCGACATCAAGATCAGCGGCCTCGCGCCGAAGGTCAAACATACGTTCGACATTCTGGGCTTTCAGGATATTTTCGAAATGCCTGACGATCTGGCTACGGCAAAGGCCCAATTTCAGGCTGCGTGACGCCCTTTTGAGGACACTTTGATGGCGGACATAGAAAGACGCTTTACCTTACAAGTTCCCTCCTCGACCGAGAATCTGGCGATGATCCGCGAGTTTGTCGTAGGCGTCGGCGGACAAGCCGGACTCGGCGAATCGGAGATCGGCAAGCTCGAACTCGCCGTTGACGAAGCCTGCGCCAACGTGATCGAACACGCTTACGGACACGATGTGAGCAAAGACGTGACCGTGCGTGCTTCATTTGATAGTGACGCGCTGCACATCGCCGTCATTGATGAAGGACAGGGCTTCGATCCGGGCGGGGTTACGCAAAGCGAACTCGATGAACTCGTTCAACAACGCAAGTCCGGCGGTTTAGGCATGCGACTGATTCGCACGCTGATGGACGAGGTCAAATATGAAATCGTGCCAGGTCAGAAAAACGAATTGCATATGATGAAAAAGATTCGGTAAGTCAAAGCGAATTTCACAGGATTAACAGGATGTTCAGGATTTACAGGATTGTGACAACAACTTGATTTACGCCTGCTTCCTAAATCCTGTTAATCCTGAACATCCTGTTAATCCTGTCTGATTTCTTCTCCTCTCTTGATTCCCCAAAGCAATGATAGTTTCCGCTCTCGATAATTCCCGCCTCGAAGCGCTGCTCGAATCGGCGCAGCTTCTGCATTCATCGCTAAACCTCGAAGACCTGTTGCGCCACTTGCTGCGTTCGGTGATGGGGCGCTTGCTGGTGTCGAAAGCCCTGATCGCTATTGCACCCGCCAATGCCGAAGAGCCGATGCGGTTGGAATTGGTGCGCGGCGTGCCTTCGCTCAAAGTAGGCAATGAATTCAGCGTGAACGCCGCACAAGAAAACGGCATTGAGCTGATCTTGCATATCGGCGACATCGAAGCTCCAGTGGGTGTGTTGGGCTTGGGCAAACCCGCGAACCGCGAACTCGGTGAGGACGAAATCGAATTCGTCAAAGCCTTGCTGGGCATTGCGGCGAGCGGCATCGAGAACGCCCGCGCGCATGCCGAATCTCATCGCTTGAATCAGGCCCTCGACCAAAAAGTGCAAGACATGCAGGCGCTGATTGATTTGGGTCGCGGACTGACCTCTACCTTTGAGGCTGAAGAAGTCGCGCGGCTGTTGGCGTTGACGCTCGCGGGACGGTGGGCGGTACGCAAATACGCCGTCGCCGCGTGGAAGAAAGGCCATCCGCCGGTGTTGCGGCAAAAAGGGATGAGCCTTGATTTGCTGACTGATTACGAAGCGTATGGCTACGACCCGGAATTATTGGACGACGCGCTGAAAGTTGCCGACTTGCCGGAAGGCGCAATCCGCAATGCGATTCTTACTGAACAAGGCACGGTCTGTTTCCCCATCAAGGCCGGAGACAACACGACGGGTGGCTTGGTCGTACTCGGCGCGCGTCCCGGCAACCTGCCTTATTCAGAAGCCGACCTCGAATTCGGCGCGGGTCTCGTA
>JABFSD010000614.1 GCA_013140935.1 Acidobacteriota bacterium | reverse complement strand
TACTCGAACTCGTCCGCCAATCCTTTGCCGTCCCAAAATGCGATCAACCGCGCACGTGTTTTTTCGACGTTGGCGCACTCAGTGACGAAGGCGATCTTGACCGGCAGCGCATTGGCAAGATGGCGCACCATCGAACGAAAGAAATCGCGCCCCACAGCATGGGCTGTGCCTTCGACCGTGGCGCGTAATCGGCGTTCAGCCAGCACGCGCTCGGCATACAGCTTGGCGTTTTCAAGGGAAATCGCCGCTTGCGAAGCCAACACCTGACATACCTTGACGCGCTCTGTCGTGAACACATCGCTGGCCTGCGCGTTTTCGAGATAGAGCACACCGAGCAAGCGGCCTTGCGCGAGAATCGGCGTACACAAAATCGAACGCGGCTGATGCGCTTGCACGTAAGCGTCATTGTGATAGGTCGCGTCGCGCATCGCATCGGCCAGCACTACGTTGTCAGAAGTGTGGCGCACGTAATTCACGATGCTGTGCGGCACGTTAGGCGCTTGATCGAGCGGCGCGGCGTCATTCAACGTCACCGTGATGTGGTCGAGCGTGCCTTCGGCGTGCAGATAAGCTTCGCCCGCGCGTTCGAGCAACAATGCGCCGCGCGTGGCTCCCGCGTTTTCGAGCGTGATGTGCAAGAGGCGGCGCAAGAGCGTTTCCATCTCCATCTCGCCCGCGATGGCTTGCGCGGCTTTGGTTACGCTGAACAAATCAAGCGAACCCGTTTCGCTTTCACGCGGCGCTTGTGAATGCTGCGCGACCACGTTGAGCAACGCGGCGTGCTTGTGTTCCAGCGTCCCCACCTTCGCCGTCGCGCCCCATTGCGCATACGCCGCACGCGCATCCGACATAAAGACGGCGGCGGTCCTGGGTTGGCCGCGTTTCAGCCAAAGTTGTGCGCACAACTCATTCGCCAGCGCCTGATATTGAATCGTCCCGCTTTCGGCGGCGTAACTGATCGCGCGTTCATAACGATTGAGCGCCGCCAAGTCGCGCCCATTGAGCCGTTCGATTTCCGCCGCCAACAACAGCGCCGGGCAACAAAAATTTTCGGCGCAATGTTCGGCGAGCAATGACAACCCGGCGTACGCCGCTTCCAACTCGCGCATCATCACGGGCTGCTCTTCATTTGTCGCCGTTTCGTAATTTGCCGCCAGCGCCAGTCCGTGCCAGAACTCGATCATCACCGGCCAGATCATGCCCAACAGATGGGGTGCGAGCGCAGTGGCTTGGCGCGTCATCGCCAACGCCCGCGCCGGTTCGTCAAACAGATAGGCCAGTTGCATCTGGCCGATGAGCGCGAAAACCGCAAAGAACGGATTGTCGTGATAGCTTGCGGCATAAGCCTTTTCGTCGAATTCGTCCGTGGTGAGCGAGAGCGGTGAGCGCGTCTGTCCTTGCAACGCGCGCGCCCAGTTGAGAATGGCGGCTTGCCCGTCGCCTACGCTGGCGACTTTGAGTTTTTTGAAGAGCGTCAGGTTCGGTGCGTAAGCGCGCACGAACTGCGCCAAATCCTGTGTGGCGAACATTGCCGCCCACGTTTCGGTGAACGCGCCGTATACGCCATAAGTCATGTCGCCGCTTTCAAAGCCGCTGCGGCTGGCTTCGCGCGCATAAGGCAAACAGGTGTGCAGCGGTTGCCGCCAAAAATTGGCGTGCGCGTGAAACTGTTGATAGACCTTCGCGCGCAGCCGCCGGTCGTTGAACTGTTCGTTGACCTGAAGCGCGAGGCGACCGAATTCATAAGCCGCCGCGTAATCTTTCAATACCGGCCCCATCGTGATCGTATGCGTCGCGTAACCATAAGCCGATTCCTCAGCGTTGCCGTGTTCCAACGAAAGCCGCACGAGCGTAGCCGAAAACAACCGCGTCAACACAGCTTCGCCGGAAATATAAGCGGGTGACCAGATCGTCGTGAGAAGGTTCATCACCATTCGTATCTCGGCGTCGGCCATCACAGGCAATTCGCTCAACGCCGCGATGGGACGGCCTTGCCGCAGCGTTTCAATCGCAGCGACTTCGTGTTCGAGCGCGGCGAGTTGTTCGGCTTCGCCGTCGGGAAACATCACGCCGAACAGCGCCAGACACTCGCGTCCCAACGCCAACGCCGTGTCGTAACGCGCAAAGTTTTCGTTTTGCATGATGCGCAGGATGTAAATGCGCGCCTCGTCAAGCTTGCTTTGCGCGCGCGGCAACAAAGTGGTGAACGCGGTTTCGGCTTCTTCGAATCGGCTGCACAGCCGCATACATTCGGCGGCTTCGAGCTGTAGGGCGAAGCTGAGTTCGTAATTGCTCTGCCAATGTGTTTCGTCGAGCAGCCGCAAACCCGCGCGCAAATAACCGAGCGCCGCCGCATAAGCCGTCGCGGCTTTCGCTTTGCTTCCTGCTTTCAAGTTGAGTTGCGCGAGGGCCAAACGCTCCGCCGCATCCGTCATCAACTCACTGCCGAGATTCAGGTGATGAGCGAGATCGAACAGCTTTTCTTCCGGTGCTTCCCCTTCGCTGCGCTGCCACAGCAAACGCCCCAGCGTGAGATGCGCCTGCTGCTTCGCTTCGGCGGGAATCAAGCCGTAAGCGGCCTGCTGCACGCGGTCGTGCAAAAAGGCATACGAGTGCGGAGTGCGGAGTGCGGAGTGCGGAGTGTCTGATAAGAAATGAATCAATCCTTCGCTAAGCGCTTCGCTGAGGTCGGCGGCTACGGCTTCGGCTGATTGCTCGCTGACGACGGCGAGGGTTTGCCCGTCGAACTGATTGCCGATGCAGGCCGCGAGCGTGAGCGCCTGTTGCGTGCGCGCGGGCAGTTGGCGAATCTTTTGCGTCATCAGATCAATCACGTTGTCGGTCAACGGAGCCGCCGCAATTGATTCCAACTCATAGGCCCAGCGTCCGCGCGCGTAATCGAAGCTGAGATAATTTTCCTGCCGCAAGGTCTTGAGAAATTGCGTGACGAAAAACGGATTGCCAGCGGTTTTATCTAACACCAATTGCGCGAGCGGTGCGGCTTCGCTGAGGTTGAGGTGCAATGCTTCGGCAATCAGCAATGCGAGATCGTCGAGTTCCAACGGCCCTAGCGTAAGGTTTTGTGTTGAAGCTCCGGCAGTGTCGAGCGCCGTCAAAGTGCGCATCAGCGGATGCGCCGCATCCACCTCGTTGTCACGATAAGCGCCGATCAACAACAGGCAAGGGATGTCGGAAGTCGTCAGCAAAGGTTGCAGCAAACTCAGCGTCGCGGCGTCAGCCCATTGCAAGTCATCGAGAAAAATCACTAGCGGACGTGCGGGTTGTGCCACCGCGCCGATGAATTGTTGAAAGACCCGTTGAAAGCGATTGAGCGTTTCGGTTGGGCCAAGTGATGCGGGCGCAGGTTGCGCGCCGAGAACCAATTCGATTTCCGGGATGACTTCAATCAGCACGCTGCCGTTCGCGCCCAGCGCCGCTGCGAGCCGCTCGCGCCACGTTGCCAGTTGCGCTTCGCTCTCGCCCAGCCATTGGCGCACGAGTGAACGCAGGGCTTGAATCAAGGCTTCGAGTGGTTTGCCGCGCATCACCTGATCGAACTTGCCCGCGCAAAAATAGCCGTGCTGCCGCACGATGGGTTGGTCGAGTTCGCCAATCAGCGAAGTCTTGCCGATGCCCGAATAACCCGACACGGTAAGCAAAGCCGCCTGCCCCTGACAGGTTTGTTCGAAAGCCGCAAGCAATGATTCGACTTCGCG
>JABFSD010000541.1 GCA_013140935.1 Acidobacteriota bacterium | reverse complement strand
ACCCAACCGCAATTGACGTTGAGTTCGCGCGCCGCCCACGTACGCGCGCGCGTGAGTGCTTCGAGTTGTTCATCAAACGGAATACAGCGGTTCGTGCTGAAATGCGTGTAAGGCGTGAACGTCACTTCGCTGTAAACGATGTTCTGCTCGGCCTGCCCGCGCAAAAAATCGCGCGCAATCAACTCGATGTCTTCCGGCGTACAGATGCACGACGAAATCGTCAGATAGATTTTGATGAAGTGATTGAAGTCAGTGAAGCGATACCAACGCTGCAAACCGGTGACGTCATCGGCGGGCAGCATGACGCCGTTGCGCCGCGCGAGTTCGAGCAAGGTCGCCGGTTGAATCGAACCTTCGAGATGCACATGCAACTCGACTTTGGGCAGGCGGTGAATGAATTCTTTAAGCATAGTCGTTAGTCGTTAGTCGTTAGTGGTTAGTGGTTAGTGGCTAGTGTTTAGCCCTCAGCCACTAGCCACTAGCCACTAACCACTAACCTTCTGCTTCGCGTTTGATGACGGCTTCGCCACCGACTTTATCGGCGAGGCGCGAGAGTGCCGCGACCACGACAATAGCGATCACGGTGGCGAGTATCGCGTAGGTATACAACGCCGCCAAACTGTCGTCGCCGCCGAGCATTTGTTTCAACGTCGTCTTGATGGCTTCGTTCCAGGCCAGCGCAGCGACCAGTCCCAGCGAAGCCGACGCCAGCGTAATCATCGTTTGCAATAAGCTGCGAATATTCATCAGAGAGTTTCCTTTCAAGGTTGTTGATAGGTTTGCAGGTAAGGCGCGCTCCACGCGGCAATGCCTGCGCCGTTGAGAAAGTCTTTGGTGTATTGCGCGACTGCCTCAGTGCTTTCAGTGAAAATGCCTGCCGCTTGCAACGCACGCAAGCGGCTGCGTTCGCGCCACGAGAAGTGTCCGTCGAGCATGAATCCGAGCAGGATGATGAGACGACAAAGCGCTTGAATGCTTTTTGATGACGCGCGCAAACGCGGCAAATAATCAGGCGGCAACGGATGCTCTTCGCGCGGCGTGATGGCAAAGTGCCGCAACAGTTCGCGCGTGAGCAAATAATGATTCGGATGAAAGTCGCGCTTGCTCACGGCGATGAACTGCAACGTGTCATAAAGCAATTCCTGTTCATTGGCTGACAACGCGCGCGCGGGCAGTGACTTTATCAACTCGGCGATGAGTGCTTCGCCCATGACTACGACGCGGGCCTGCCGCATCACGGCGTAAACCGACCACGCATTGAGCGCCATATAAATCGGCATCCCGATGAAATCGAGCAGCACGCGCGGCGCGTAACGCCCCAACAGCAAGCGCGTCGCAAAGCGCACCGCCGTATTCGCCAGCCAGCCTTTCAAGCGCAAGACAAAGTTGAAAGCGAAGAGCAACCACCGATTCAAACCCTGAAACGGATCAATGCCGAACTGCTTGACCGCAGCGTTTTTTGCTTCCAAGCCAATGGGAATCAGCGTGTCAGCGTGACGATTCGTTTGGTGAAATCCTGTCGCTGCGGCTACGGCATGGGCGCCCGTCAGGTTGAGCAAGGTCAGCAAATAAATTTCGATTACGCTCAAACCGATGCACCACAGTGATTCAGCCCACGGCAACCTGAAAGCAAAGCCGCGCAAGTTCAACGCCACGGAAGGAAACCACGCAGGCCACCAATACGTCGGCAGGTAATAAGCCAAAAAGCCGCACACCGACAGCAAGGCCGCCACGCACATCAAGCGACGTTGATGTTTTAACAAGGCGGCGCGTTCGGCGGCGTTGAGCAAGTGCAAGGCGTTGTCATTGGCAACCGCACGCAACGCGAGCCGCGCGTAAAATTGTCGGAAGTGTTTTTCCAAGTTGTTGTCGGGAGGGAGTTGTTTTGACTGCTTCGGCGGCGAGCATACTACAAGCCCGCGCCTTGTACCGCATTCGTCGCCAGCTATAATCCAGCGGCTATGAAAAATACCGACAAAGCCCCCGATAAGGCTAATGTTGCACTCATTCAAATGTCGTGCAGCGAAGACACGCACGACAATTTGCTCAAGTGTCTCGCCCAAATCGAAGAAGCCGCGAAACGTGGCGCGCACATCGTCTCGACGCAAGAGCTGTTTCGTTCGCGCTATTTTTGCCAGACTGAAGAACATAAGTTTTTCGAACTGGCCGAAGCGATTCCCGGCGAGGCGACGCATCAGTTGTGCAAGCTGGCGAAAGCGCGCGGCATCGTGATTGTGGCTTCGCTGTTCGAGAAACGCGCCGAAGGGCTTTATCACAACACCGCCGTAGTCATTGACGCCGACGGCGAATTGCTGGGCAAGTACCGCAAGATGCACATCCCGGACGATCCGCTGTTTTACGAAAAGTTTTATTTCACGCCCGGCGATCTGGGGTTCAAATCATTCGAGACGCGTTATGGCAAAGTCGGCGTGCTGGTCTGCTGGGATCAGTGGTATCCCGAAGCCGCGCGTCTCACCGCATTGACCGGCGCACAGATTCTTTTCTATCCGACCGCGATTGGCTGGCAACCGCCTGAGAAAGCTGAATACGGCGAACGGCAGCATTCGTCGTGGGAAATCATCCAGCGTTCGCACGCCGTGGCGAATGGCTTGTATGTCGCTGTCACCAATCGCGTAGGCCACGAGATGACGCCCGCTGGACATCCGGGCGAAGGCATCGAGTTTTGGGGACAAAGTTTTATCGCTGATCCGTCAGGGCAGTTGCTGGCGAAGGCTTCGGTGGCGGGCGAAGAAATCCTGATGGCTGAAGTGGATTTCAGAAAGACAGATATTCAGCGCACGCATTGGCCGTTTTTGCGCGACCGCCGCATTGATGCGTATGGCGAAATCACCAAGAGATTTATTGACTGATGCTGACTATGACACCAAGAGAACTCGGCTATCGCATGCCTGCTGAATGGGAACCGCACGAGGCGACCTGGCTTTCGTGGCCGCACAAAGAAGCCAGTTGGCCGGGACGCTTTGCGCCCGTGTCGCAGGTGTTTGCGCAAATTACCAAACAACTCACCGCGACCGAACTCGTCCGCATCAACGTCGCTGACGAAGATTTCGCCGAGCGCGTGCGCAAGGTTTTGCGCACGGCCGACGTACCGCTTGAGCGAGTGCGCTTTCATTTCAATCCGACGAACGATGCGTGGTGCCGCGATCACGGGCCGATTTATGTCGTGCGTGACGTGAACGGTAAGCGCGAACGCGCGATCAACGATTGGGGCTACAACGCCTGGGGAAACAAATATCCGCCTTACGATTTGGATGACGTAGTGCCTACGCGCATTGCGGCTGAGTTCGGCGAAAGGCTTTTCACGCCGGGCATTGTGATGGAAGGCGGTTCGCTCGACGTGAACGGACGCGGCACGTTGCTTACGACCGAAGCATGTTTGCTCAATCCCAATCGCAATCCACAATTGAGCAAAGCTGAGATCGAGCAATACCTGAAAGATTATCTCGGCGTGACGCACATTCTATGGCTCGGCGACGGCATCATCGGCGACGACACCGACGGCCACATTGACGACCTGACCCGCTTCGTCACCGCTGACACAGTTGTGACAGTTATCGAAGAAGACCCGGCAGACGCGAATTACGAAATCCTGCAAGACAACTATCGCCGCTTGCTGACGATGCGCGATCAGGATGGGCAACCGTTCAACGTCGTTACGCTGCCGATGCCAGCGGCGGATTACATTGATGATCAACGG
>JABFSD010001214.1 GCA_013140935.1 Acidobacteriota bacterium | reverse complement strand
CAACGTACCCGCGCACAAAAACTCAGCGTCATCGGGATGCGCGAAGAAAGCCAGTACCGTAGTCATAGAGGAAAACAGTTATTCCGCGTTCAGACGTTCGCGCATGAAAAGCGCGGGCAGGGTTTTCAGAATGATTTTGAGATCGAGCCAGAGCGACCAATTCTCAATATAAAAAATATCGAGTTGCACCATCTGCTCAAACGACACGTGATAGCGTCCGCTGACTTGCCAGAGACCGGTCAGGCCGGGTTTTACGTCCAGCCGTTTGCGATGCCAGGGCTCGTAACATTCGACTTCGTAATGCAGCGGCGGACGCGGGCCGACCAGACTCATTTCGCCTTTGAATACGTTAAAGATTTGCGGCAACTCGTCGAGGCTCAAACGACGCAACCAGCGGCCTGTGCGCGTGAGGCGCTCCTCGTTAGTGAATTTATAAAGGCCTTGTGTGCCGTTGGTATGTTTGGCTTCGCCGGTTTTGATGAGGTGTTGCATGAACGTGCGATGGGCCGCGTCGCCCTGCGCATCGCCGCTCATCGAGCGAAATTTATAAAGCAAAAATACGTGCCCATCCATGCCGACGCGCTCTTGTTTATAAAACACCGTGCCGTCGGTGCCGCGCCGCCGCGCTTCGAGCTTGATGGCGAGCGCGATCAACAGCCAGAGCGGAGCCGTCAGCGTCAACAACAACGAACTCACGACCAGATCCACCGCGCGTTTGAGCAAGCGCGCCGAAGTCGAAAGCGGTTCTTCGAACAGGCGCACCATCGGCACCGTACCGAGTTGTTCGACATAAGTTTTGCGCGGAATGCAGTTGAGCAAATTCGGTACGATACGAAAGTTGATGCGCGTGCCGCGTCCGCATTTCACCATCGTTTCAAACAGCAATTCGGGCGCAATCGTCGGGTCGGTGATGAGCACTTCCCGAATGCGATGCAACCGGATGAAGCGATGCATTTCGTCGTAACGCCCCAACGTAGGCCAGCGCCGCAAGCTCTCGACCTCCGGTTTGCGTCCGTCGGCGGTGACGAGACCTACGACACGGCGACCGAGACGCGGGTGGTGGGCGATTTCGTTAATGCACATGGCCGCGACTTCGTTGCCGCCTAAAATCAAGATCGGAATTACGTTGCGATGGCGGCGGCGATAAAACGTTTGCAACACCCGCAACGAAGCGCGGTAACCGATGAACACCATCAGCCCGATGACGAAATATAAAACGAAGACAATGCGCGAATAAGAGAAAGCCGAATAAGTGAATCCGCCGCGATAGAAAAACGCGCTCACCGTCACGAGCAAGGCTCCCACCGAATGCGCTTTGAAGATATTGATTACGTCGTCGCTGAACGAAAACTCGCCGCGCACACGATATAACCCGCGATACCAAAACAGCGCGACCTGAATGAAGGGGACGAAATACAACACGCTGAGATAAGGGCCAAATTCGTAATGAAAGGTGTAAGGCCAAAACGGCAACAACGGATGTTGCGCTTCGAACCAAATCTGATGGCTGGGATGCCTTACCCAATAGGCCAGTACGAATAGTGCCATTGCCAACAGCCCATCGAACATCACCAGACCAGCGGTGATGAACTTGATCGAAGGTTCGGTCAGCGGAAACAACCGCCACGAACTTTCCGGCAAGCGCACTAATTCGTCCGGCACGACAATCGCACTACTCGATTCACGTGGGGATACTGCCATGTAAATCTACTTCTCTTTCGAATTGAAATTTGGGGATGAATGGGCTTCGACGCGGACTCTACGCAAAAGGGTTCTTGGGCGCAACCGGATGAGTGAAAAGTGAAAAGTGAGTAACACATCGTCTTTCACTGTTCACTTTTCACTTTTCACTTTTCACTCTCTTTTTCCCGCAACTCGCGTCGCAACACTTTCCCGACGGCGCTCTTGGGCAATGCCGTCAGAAATTCGATGTGTGTGGGCAGTTTGTATTTCGCCAATTGATCTTTGCAGAACTCGATGATGTCTTCTTTCGTCGTCGTCGCGTTTTCTTTGCATACGACGAACGCCTTCACCGCTTCGCCGCGATATTCGTCGGGCACGCCGATGACGGCGCATTCCTTAATCGCCGGATGCGTGAACAGCACGTCTTCGATCTCGTTGGGATAAACGTTAAAGCCACTCACCAATAGCATGTCCTTTTTGCGTTGGACGATATAAAACGTGCCGTCTTCATCCATACGGGCTACGTCGCCGGTGTAAAGCCAGCCGTCTTTCAACACTTCGGCGGTAGCTTCGGGCTTGTTCCAATAGCCTTTCATGATTTGCGGCCCGCGAATGCAAAGCTCGCCCTCTTCTCCTACGGGCAGTTCACGCGTACCGGATTCCAAATCCACGATTTTCATTTCGGTGTTGGGGAACGGAAAGCCGATGCTCGCCAGCTTGCGTCGCGCAAACGTAGGCGTCCCCGAACCAATCGCCGTCGTTTCGGTCATGCCCCAACCTTCATAGACGCTCGCGCCGCTCATCGCTTCAAATCGTTCCATCACCTCGACCGGCAACGGAGCCGAGCCGCTGTTCAAGCGGCGAATCTTGCCCAGCTTGCTCGACGGCGCATCGGGATGATTAAGCAGCGAAATAAACAACGTCGGCACGGCGGGAAAATAAGTCGGTTCGTATTCGTTGATCGCCGCCAGCAGCATATTCGCGTCGTATTTCGGAATCTGTATTTGCACTGCGCCGACGTAAGTCGAATAAACCAGCCCTACGATCAAGCCGTAAATGTGGAAGTAAGGAATGACGAGCAGAAAGCTCTCTTCGCCCGCGCGCGTGAATTCACGATTCCACACGCGGCACATCACCGTCGAAGCCCACATATTGCGATGCGTAATCATCGCGCCTTTTGGCACGCCCGTCGTGCCGCCCGTATAAACCAGCGCCGCAACTTCATCGCCTGCGTTGAGATTGAGCGGCGGCAGTTGCGGTTCGGCCACGCCCTCGATCATTTCTGAAAACGATAGCGTACCTTCAGTCATTGCCAGCACCTTAGGCCGTTGCGCCGCAAAGGCGAGCGCGTCGGTTGCAATGATGGTTTCGATCTTCGTCTCGGCTTTCACGCCCAGTGCAATGGGCGCAAGCGCGTTCAGCGTAATCAAGACGCGCAAGCCCGAATCATTCGCCACCAGACCGACTTCGCGCGCGGTGTAAGTCGGATTGATATTCACCGCAATCGCGCCCAGCCGCACAATTGCAAAAAAGCTGATCACGTATTGTGGACAGTTCGGCAGCATGATGCCTACGCAATCGCCCGGCTTGACACCCAGCTTCAATAATGAAGTCGCCAGCTTGTCAGCCTGTTGTTTGATTTCAGCGAAGGTGAGATGTCCGCCCAGAAAGGCCGTCGCACGATGATGGCCGTAATGTACGTTCGCCGCCGCCAGCACTTGATAAATGGATTGTTCGGGAATGGTGGTTTCTGCGGGAACCCAATAATCGTAATGCCGCAACCACGGTTTTTGCGCGTAAGGAGAAAGCTGGTCGTTCATCGTCGTCCTCTATGCTCGTTGATGTTTTGATGAGAGTTGCGCTCGGTGCAGTGAGCGGCGCGCAGCATAGCAGAGGCAGAGAAAGAGAGACAGAGAGATGAGGAACGCCGCTCTGCTTTCTCGCCATCGCTCTTCCTTCCCGTCTCTCTGGCTCTTTACGCTTCTGGCAACGCTCGTTACTATGCGCGGCCATGACCATCAAAACCTTGCTCCTTCTCGCCCTCGCAGCGGTGGCGCTGTTTTATCTGGCGGTTTGGATTCGTGCGATCTTGCGCGAACGCGCTGAAAATCAACCCATCGCACCTTCACCCACGCAAATCGCCATCGGCGCGATTGCGAATTTCTTCGACACGTTCGGCATCGGTTCGTTCGCCACGACGACGGCGATGTGGCGCAACTTAAAAATGATCCGCGACGAATGGCTGCCCGGCACGCTTAACGTAGGCCACACGCTACCCACCGTCGCGCAAGCCTTCATCTTCATTCAAACCGTCGAAGTAGACATTCGCACCCTGCTCGCCCTGATCGTCGCGGCGGTGCTGGGCATGACCATCGGCGCAAAGTATGTGGCAACGTGGCCGCGTCGCCGCGTGCAATACGGCATGAGCATTGCGCTGTTCATTGCGGCTTGCCTGTTCATCCGCGAAATCTATTTAACCTATACCCAGCAAGGCACACCGACCTCAGGAGCACTGGCTTTGACCGGCGGATTGCTCGTCCTCGGCTTCCTCGGCAATTTCGTACTGGGTGCTTTGATGTCGCTCGGCATCGGTTTATATGGCCCTTGTATGATTATGATTTCGTTGCTCGGCATGAATCCCAAAGCGGCCTTTCCGATCATGATGGGCTCGTGCGCGTTTCTGATGCCGATGGGCAGCACGCAATACATCAAGCAAAAGGGATATGACTTGCGCGCGGCATTGGGACTTGCGCTGGGCGGCATCCCAGCCGTGCTGGCGGCGGTCTATATCGTCAAAGAGATGGAGGTGAAATACGTACGCTGGATCGTGGTGGCAGTGGTTTTGTATACGGCGATTTCGCTGTTGCGTTCGGCGTTGAAGGATAAACGTGAAGCATAAGTTGGTGGCACAAGATGGCATCTTGTGCCACCTCAAACTCATCGTTCCAACTCCGCCCAACGAATCGGCTTCCCTTCCCAATGCCATACACCGTTCACTTGTTCGAGCAAGCGTTGCGCGCTGCCTGCGACGGCAGGCAAATTCGTTTTGGGCAACCAGCGCGCGTGTTCTTTGATGACCGAAACATAGCGTTTGTCCTTCGCCAGATTCGTCCACTCATTCGGATCGTTGCGCATGTCATAAAGCTCTTCGGAGCCGTCGGCATAGCGAATGTAGCGCCACCTTTCAGACCGCACGCCGTGATTGTTAATGTTATGCGTAGTGAGCGCAGGCCAATCGCGTTTGGCTTTCGGATTCCTGAGCAACGGAACCAAGCTATGCCCTTCTAAATTTGCAGGCGCAGCCAATCCACTCAGTTCCATCAACGTCGGATAAAGGTCGAGCAATTCCACCGGGCGCGTAACGACGGCATTCGCTTTCACGCCCGGCCCGGCGAACAGCAACGGCACGCGCGTCGAGCGTTCCCACAACGTATTCTTCCCGGTAATGCCTTTCTCGCCCAGATGCCAGCCGTGATCTGACCACAGCACGATGATCGTGTTTTCGGCTTGCCCGCTTGCGTCCAGCGCATCAAGCAATCGCCCGACCTGGCTATCCATAAAACTGATCGAAGCCAGATAAGCGCGCACCAGCGGTCGCCATTGATTCGCTTTTTCGAGCCACGACAAACGCGGTTCGGGCAATTTCCAGTGCAAATACCAAGCGAAATCCGGCACGTCGTCACGGTCATTTGCTTTGACGGGCGGCATCACCAGCTTGTCATCAGGATAAAGATCGAACCACTTTTGCGAAGCGAAACACGGCACGTGCGGCAGACGGAATCCAGCAGCGATGAAAAACGGTTTGTCACGCGGAGCTTTGTTCAAATAAGCAATCGCCGACGAAGCGATTTGGTAATCGGCCTGCTCTTCGTCGCGTTCGGGATAAACGCCCCAATCCATCAGCTTGATCGCATCGGGCGTTACCACAAATTTTTGCGGCGGCGTAGGAATCGACGGCGCTACGCCATAAGCGTTGAACTCGCGCTCGCGTTCGGCGGGCTTGATCGAACCGTCATGAAAAACCTTGCCCGCGCTGAACGTAGCGTATCCGCCCGCCGCCAACGCCTGTGGCAACATCACGTGATCTTTCAACGCAGGCACAGAACGCACGCCGGGCTGCAACGTATACAATCCCGTCGTCGAAGGCCGCAGTCCCGACAGCAAACTTGCCCGCGAAGGATTGCACAGCGCCCCTTGCGAATGTGCATTGACGAACGTTACGCCGCGTCGCGCCAAACGATCAAAGTTCGGCGTCCACGCTTGCTGATGCCCTTTGAGCGGCCCGACCCAATCGTTCAGATCGTCTACGGCAATGAAGAGATAGTTGGGTTTGCGTTGCGCAACGGCGAGCGACGCGCACGAGAGCCACAGACAAAGCAAAAGAATCTTTTTCATCGGATGATTGACTCGCAGTTGAAATTTTGGTGAAACCGCAGGCAGGATGCCTCAACCAATTTGAATGCTAACGCAGAAACTTCACTCCTGAAAGGATTCGCCCCATGTCCACTCGTGATTACGACGTCGTCTTGTATGGAGCCAGCGGCTTCACCGGTAAACAAACCGTAGCCTACTTCGCCCAACACGCTGGCGCATTGCGCTGGGCCATTGGGGGACGCAACCGCGACAAGCTCGCCGCCGTGCAAAAACAACTTGGCACAAACGCCGACATTCTCGTGGCCGACAGTCAGGATCAAACCGCACTCGACGCAATCGCCGCGCGCACGCGCGTGATGCTCACGACTGCCGGGCCTTATGCGCTTTACGGCAGCAGACTCGTCGCCGCCTGCATGCGCCATCAAACGCATTACGTAGACATCACCGGCGAAACCGTCTGGGTGCGCGAACTGATTGATCGCCATCACGCGCAAGCCGCCGCAGAAGGCACGCGCATCATTCCGTTTTGCGGCTTCGATTCGATTCCGTCCGACTTGGGCGCATATCTGATGGCGCGCCACATTCAAACCCAACTCAAAGCGCAATGCCGCGAGGTCAAAGCCTATTTTCAAATGGCGGGCGGCGTGAATGGCGGTACGTTGGCGACAGCCTTCAACCTATATGAAAGCGGACAAGCGAAACAGGCGCGCGATCCGTTTTTGCTGAATCCAAATCGTGAAGCCGTCACGCGCGAAGCCATCCAGCAAAACCAGGACCCGACCGCGGCGCGTTACGACAACGACATTGGCGCGTGGGCTGCGCCTTTCGTAATGGGGCCGATCAATACGCGCGTCGTGCGCCGCAGCCACGCGCTGTTGAGCGAATTAGGCGAAGGTTACGGCGCAGACTTTCGCTATCAGGAGTTCATGAAATTCAACGGCGCGCTGGGCTGGATGCCCGCAATGGGAATGGCTGCGGGCGGCAGCGTGTTTGAGTTGGCGCTGGCCTCACCGTTGCGGTCATTGATGAAAGCTATGCTGCCTGCGCCCGGCGCGGGGCCTTCCGAAAAGACGATGAATGAAGGCTGGTTCCGCTGCGAATTGCTCGGGCACACCACCGATGGACGCAAGGTGCGCGGTGTGATTAAAGACAAAGGCGATCCGGGCAATCGGGCGACAGTAAAGTTTTTGTGCGAATCGGCGCTGTGTCTGGCGCTGCAAGAAAACGAATTACCCGGCGGCAAAGAACGCGGCGGGGTGCTGACTCCGGCGACAGGGTTGGGCGAATTGCTGGCGGAACGCTTGCGGCAAGCGGGGATGATTATTGAGGCTGAGTAATTAGACTTGGGCATACTTTAACCAGTTACAAGTCGAAACCATCGACATTAGTTAAACACTAAATCCAGGGTGTGTTGTAAAATGAGTATCAATGATGAAGTTAGCGCGCTGCCGCGCAATTGTCTTAAGTGGCTCAGAGGTGCGCTGGCCTCTAGCAGCAAACCATGAAAGCCAGCAAACTTGCCACCGCCAAGAACCATTGTACTCCCAACTTGAGTCGTTGTTACCGTCATCGTGATCTTTTCCTCCAGCATGACGAGACTCATGAACCAGTGTGCCAGCTCGTAGCGAGACTCCTTGTTCATAGAAAAATGGCAAATACAGTTCTGTCCACTCGTCAACAAATAGCCCACCCGTCTGCGTTCGAGCAAATGCTGTCCCGTCACCACAACGTGCGTCGAGTTCGTCAATATTCTCTCTTACGTAGCGGCATCCCCATTGAAGAATGTCAGAACCATAATCTTCGTTCATGTAATCTTCGGCAGAATAGTTAAGACACCATATCCCCGCGAGCGTTCGACCTAGCGGCAAGTTCATGTCGCAAACTGCATCAAAACCAAAGCCCTCATCCCAATCCCCTTCATCGAAATCATGAGCATCCCAAGCCCAATCAATAAAAGCCTGATCACAAATTCTAGCGCCGTATAAATCGTCGCCAGTAGTTTCAAGTCCAGGTGCGACAGCATTACAATTTGCCATAGTTCAATTTTCCTTTTTTCGGTTAGTACAACTAATTGGTGAAGTACGATCTTCTTTTAGCTTAGGTGCTACACCTGGCCTATTCGGGCGTGGGCGAAATTCCGAAGGGTGAATTGGGGCATTGAGGTATTCCACAGGAACCCGCTTCACATCCAGTAACCACCGTTGGTAATCGGGAAGTAGTTTGCGCACCTTTGCCACTTGAGTTGGGTCTACCCCAATTACAGCTTGTATAGCTACCCGTCGCACTGCGAGAAAATCTTGTACTTTAACGATTTCGATCAGAGCCTTGGTAGCTTGTTCCTTATCAAGCCGAATAAGTCGTTCAATGGCTTCGACTGCCATTACCTGCACAAGCACTGCCAAATCTTCCGGGCGTTCACAAGTACGTTGATCAACGTTGCGTTCAGGAACCTTGCGCAGAGCGACTGAGACGAAGTGGGGAAGCAACTTAATATCTTCCACTTCAGCCAAGACGTAGCACACACCCCACTCAATGGCGTGCGAACCTATCGAAAGGCGTTCGTCAATTCGCTTGAGTACAGAGGGTAACTCTTCAGCCCGTTCCTTCAACGCGGCGATGGCTCGGCGGTAATTTTGCCGACCTTGGCCTTCTGTGGCGTGCATATTTTGCAAAGCTTGTGAAAGCAACCACTCTGTTGTGTTTTCACCAAAAGCTGGAGCCGATTTTTTGAGTTCAAAGTGATCGTCACGCTGTGATTTTTTTTCTTTACTCATTTTTAAGTTATCTCCGCTGTCAAAGTACTAGAGTCGCTCAGAATTAGGAACCCAATAGCTATGGAGATAGCAGTCATCCCCGTTTGACCAATCATTATCGAGTTCCAGAACATGGACACTCGCAAGTGTGCCATCAAACTGCCAAGCTCGGATTGTCACTCCCTCTACCTCAGATCCTGTTGATCCAAAATCGCCCAAGTAGCGTCCGCCGAAACAGTGACCTGTGATTGATGAAAAACAGAAAATACCATTCGGACCGGAACGGCTGATTATGACCCGCCCGCGTCTCGTGAAGACCCCTCCTTGAATTCGATCAAAATGAATAGGTGTATTACCTAGTCCAATATCGTCTTCTGGACGACGCTCAAGCGTTCCCTGGTCGTAAGCAAACAACACACCATTGGCATTATTCCAATGATCAAACTCGCTTGTGTACAATCGTCCATTTAAAGGGTTTACATCGCACCAAGGAAAGCGATCCGTACCTTGTTCCCCGGTGAGAAATTTTCGCGCAGAGAGGTTTGTCTTTGCCTTCCATACGCCATATGGATGTTGAACAGGTACATATATCCATCCTTCATAGCAACCCGGTGCGCCGATATGGCCTCCTTGAGTGCCCTGGGGTACTTTTTTCTCTGCTTGTAGATTAAAACTCGCGTCATATTTACGGATTGTTTTTGAGTTATTTGAGGACAGAAACCATGCCTCGCCATCAGTGGTAATACCTTGAGCCTCCTCCGAGTGAGCAGTATTTTCGGAATAAAAAGCGACACCGACCTTCGTCCAACTCCCTACTTGTGGATCAGTAAAACCAGTGATGAGGTTGCTAATACGCCACCAGCCTCGCCATTGCGCATCACCAGGCTGCCACGCCGCTGTATAAACCCGCCCGTCAAGACTAGGCACCACGACATCAAGCATGTCGGCACTACGTGAAACAACCCCAACAGGTATTCCCGGCATTGTCACGATCTCCCCTATAACCCACCAACCACGCCACTGCATGTCATCTGGCTGCCACGCCGCTGTATAAACCCGCCCGTCAGTACCGGTTGCAAAAACATCCAGCTTATCAACTGATCGAGAAACTGCTGATACTGCCGTACGTTTCTGCGTGACGAAATTGGCTATTGTCCACCAGCCTCGCCATTGGGTATCACCCTCTTCCCAAGCTGCGGTGTAAAGTCGACCGTTTTTGCCGACAACGAACACATCCAATTTATCTATAGCTCGGCAAACAGCCGCTACTGGTGTGCGCGGCACAACCTTCAACTCTCCAACCAACCACCACCCTCTCCATTCAGTGTCTTCAGGTTCCCAAGCCGCTGTATAGACGTGCCAGTCAGCACCCACGACGAAGGCGTCCAACTTATCCTTTGACCGTGAGACGGCACTGATAGGCGCTCCCGGAGGTACTTGAATATCTCCCACACGCCACCAACCACGCCATTGGTCATCACCAGGCTGCCAAGCCGCCGTATACACGCCCCCATCCAAGCCTGCCACAAAAATATCTATCAGATTAGTTGAACGAGATACCGCGCTTATAGATGCGTGCAGAACCGTCTTAAGGTTGCCCACCGGCCACCAGCCTCTCCACGCCGTGTCACCTAACTCCCATGCCGCTGTATACACCTGCCCATCTAACCCCACTACAAAGACATCCAGCTTATCGGTGGAACGCGAAACTGCACAAACGGGGGCACAGGGAGCGACCTCGACACCATTAATAGGCCACCACCCCCTCCACTCGGTATCTTCGGGTTGCCACGCCGCTGTATACACCTGTCCGTCTAAACTGACCGCAAACGCATCTAGATGATTCGGCGACCGTGTGACTATGCTTACAGGGCCAAGTCCTGCGCCATTTACGAATTCACTCATTAGTCCCTCCCGTCTTGTCTCTTTACGTTATATTCTTTCAGTTTCAGCACGACTCCTCTCAGCTATTTTTCAAATTCAAAAAAAGCCTTGCATAAGTTGCAAAGTAAGCGAGAGAAAGCAATGTCACACTGAGTCATTTTTTGTCAGTTCACCTAAAAGCTAATAAAGAATCGCTGTTCATGGATAGAAGACGTACTTGAGGGCCAAACCTACTATGGAGGCAAAAAAATATTTGAGTAAGTTGGTTTATGTATTTGACAGAACCGAGAAAAATGAGGGAATCATCAATTCTGCTTACCACAAGTATCGCTAAACATCACCACCCAACCTGCAACCCAAACTTAAACGTCCGCCCTTCATTCAACGTATTCGTAATCGCGCCGAAATTTGGGTTCGCCAATTCAAAGCCCGGCTCGGCGAATTGCGGCGTATTGAACAGGTTGTTCGACTCGGCGCGAAACGTCATACGCAAGTCGTGTTGAAACATCCACGTGCGCGTGAGTTGGGCGTTGACGTTGCGAATCGGGCCTTTGCGAAAGACGTTGCGTCCGAGCGAACCGCTTTCTCTCAACGCGACGATCTCTGAGGGTTGAATGAAACGAAACGCAGTGCGCGGCAACAACTGGCGCGAGGTGTCGGGGTTCGCAATCGTACGCCCTAAGATCGAAGCGTCGAGCAGGATGGGACGGTCGCCGCCATTGCCGTCTACGTTGCCGAAGTTGGGGCCGTCAGAGCCGGTCGAGAGGTTGAACGGAATGCCGGTCTTGATTAACACAACCGAGGAGAGATTCCAGCCGTTGGCGATTGCCGCAAAAGCTCGTGAAAACTTAGGCACTTTCATCGCGTAACTCGCGCGCCACAAAAACGCATGCGTTTGATCAAAATCGCTGACACCTTTCATATCGCGGTGGGTCTCGAATTCGTATTGGCTGCGCGATTTGCGCGAATCGTTTTCGTTGGCCGTGTTGGTATAACTCGCGCCCAGATCAATCGCTTTGCTGAACCAATAAGCCGCGTCCATCGTGAAGCCGTGCCAATTGGGCAGGATGAGCGACGCTCGCGCGGCTATTTCGACGCAGCGCGAGCCGTTCACCGTCAGCCGGTAATCGGCGATGTCTTGATTGGGTCGGCGGGCTGGAATCGTGCGCGTAATCTGTTCAATGCCCGCGACGGGATGAGCGCGGTTGAGATACCACAAGACCAG
>JABFSD010000599.1 GCA_013140935.1 Acidobacteriota bacterium | reverse complement strand
TTCCAATACGGTCTATGCGACCTATTCAACTTTCGGCGGCCAACACGTGTGGCGCAGCCTTGACGGCGGCGTCAACTGGACGGCGCTCAATGGCGCGGGCACGACGGCGCTGCCCGATTTGCCGGTGAATGGGTTGGCGATTGATCCGAACAACCCGATGCACCTTTATGCCGCGACCGATTTCGGATTGTTCGCTTCGCGCGATGGCGGCGCGACCTGGACCACCGTCGAAGCGGGCTTCGGACAAACCGTCGTCGAATCGTTGACGATGCACACCATCAATAACGTCACCAGTCTTTACGCTTTCACGGGCGGACGCGGCGCGTGGCGCATCACGTTGGGCAACAACAATTGCGCTTATGCGCTGTCAGTCGCGCGCCTCAACGTTCCGGCGACGGGCGGAAACGTCACCGTGCGCGTGACAGCGCCTGCTGCGTGCGGTTGGCAAGCGGCGGCGAATCCGAGTGCGGAAAATCTTGCGACGGTTGTCAGTGGCACCAGCGGCGCGGGCAACGGCACCGTGACGCTCAACGTAAAACCCAATCTCACGTCCCGCTTGCGACGCGCCACCGTCGCCATCGCCGGACGCAGCGTCAGCCTCGAACAGGCAGGCGCATTAGATACGACGCCTCCTACGATTCGCCTGACCAGTCCTGCCACGAGTGAGTTCACGACGAATCAACCCATCCTCAATGTATCGGGTACGACCAGCGACGATCTTGCCGTAACCGAAGTCGCTTGGATGAATGAACGCGGCATCAACAATTTTTTCAGTGAGACGCGCGCCACCGGCACCCTGACGTGGACGGCAGAGAATTTGCTTTTGCAAGAAGGCATCAATCGTTTCATTTTCACGGCGCGCGACGGAGCCGGAAACAGTTCATCCACCATGTTGACCGTGCGCTATTTCGGCAACTTGAGCCTGTTTATCGTAGCGGGCGGTGAACAGGAAATCCGCGAGAACGTGCCGCCGCGCGCGACCAGTCTCTCTGGCGCTACGAATCTGCTGGTGGATGAGACAGGCAATCTTTTTTACACCGACCACAGCAACGATCTCATCCGCAAAATTGACGCGCGCACCGGTCTCGTTACTACTGTCGCGGGCAGCCGCAACGGCAACAGCGGCGTCGGTGAGGGCGATGGCGGCCCGGCGACACAGGCGAGTCTGGTTTTGCCTTACGGCATTGCGCTCGACCGCACAGGCAATCTTTACCTTGCTGACTTCGGACACAATCGCGTTCGCAAAGTAGACGCCACCGGCATCATCACCAACTTTGCCGGTACGGGTTGCGTCTTTCGTTGCGGTTCAGGCGGCGACGGCGGCCCGGCGACACAAGCTGCGATCAATCGGCCTTACGCGCTGCTGCTTGATGAAGCCGGCAACCTGTTAATCACCGAAGCCAATCGCGTGCGCCGCGTAGATATTGCCACTGGCCTCATCACCACTATCGCAGGAGGCGCAGAAGGCGGCCCGGCCAATGGCGATGGCGGGCCAGCAACACAAGCGACGTTGAACAACCCGACTGCGTTGGCATTTGATCGCGCTGGCAACTTATTCATCAGCGAAAGCGGCGCTTCTCGCATCCGCAAAGTAGACAAGGCCACCGGCATCATCACTACCTTTGCAGGCAATGGCTTGCAGGAATTTCCCGGTATTCCACCAGACGGCAAGCCTGCTAATCAGACCGCTCTTACGCCCCTCAGCATCGCCTTCGATCCGGCGGGGAATCTATTCGTCGCTACCGGAAACGCAACTGTGCGCCGCATTGATGCAGCCACCAATCTCGTCACGACAGTGGCAGGCGGAGGCACAGGCGCGCCGTTTGACGGCACGCCTGCGCTCACGGCTGCGATTCAACCTTATGGTTTGGCTTTCGACACGTCAGGACAATTGTTGATGGGCGGGCCAAATGTCATTCATCGGCTGGCTCCTTTGCGGTTGGCCGATACGACGCCGCCCGTGCTGACTGTGACTGCGCCCGCCACTACGCCGCGCATCAACGCGACGGCTCCGTTCATCTCGCTCGCTGGTAAGGTCACCGACAATCGTGGCGTAGCCTATGTCAGTTGGCGTAACGAACGCGCCTTCAGCGGCATCGCTTCTCAGTTTCCGGCTGGTGCAACCGATTGGCAGATTGGCACAGTGCCGCTGGCGGTCGGATTGAACAACGTTTTTCTGACCGCGTGGGACAACGAGGGAAACAGTACGACGTTGAAACTCGAAGTGACTTTCACACCAGCGCGCGTGGCACGTACGAACGTCGGCCAGTCATTCGCCAATCGTCCCGAAGGCGATCTAGGCGACGGCGGCGCGGCCTTTCGCGCTACGCTCAACAACCCACAGGCGTTGGCGCTCGATGCGCAGGAAAACCTTTTCATCGCCGACACCGGCCATCAACGCATCCGCAAAGTGACACGCGCCGGCGTGATCTCAACCGTCGCGGGCAACGGCGAACGCGGCTTCAGCGGCGACGGCGCGCCGGCGACGCAAGCCGCGCTCAATGATCCGAGCGGCGTAGCGATTGACGCCGCAGGCAATCTTTTCATCGCCGACACCGGCAATCATTGCATTCGCAAAGTTGCGCCTGACGGTACGATCACCACCGTCGCGGGCAATGGATTAGCTGGTTTGAGCGGCGACGGCGGACCAGGACGCAGCGCCACGTTAAACAGTCCGACCGGGCTGGCGCTGGATGGCAGCGGCAATCTTTTTATCGCCGACACCGGCAATCATCGCATTCGCAAACTGACGGCGGTGGGAATGATTTCGACCGTTGCAGGCAGCCTCGCCGGATTCGCCGGTGACGGGGGGCCAGCCACAACGGCGCGCCTCGCTTTTCCCAACGGTCTGACCTTCGACGCTAGCGGCAATTTGCTGATCGCTGACACGAGCAATAACCGCATTCGCAAAGTCACTCCGGCAGGTGTCATCAGCACCTTGCCGCTCACCAGCGCTGATTTCCCTCTGGCCTTCCCCGTCGCTGTCGCGGTGGATGCGAGCGGCGCGCTCTATCTTGCCAATCGCAACGCCAGTCAGGTGCTGCGCGCTGGCAGCGATAACACTCTCACGCTTTATCTCGGCGGATCAGGCGGCTTCTCCGGCTCTGAATACTCCGTCTTCAACGCGCTTTATACGACCACTACGCCAACGGGTTTGGCTATCGCACGCAATGGCGAAGTCTTCGTTGCGGATGGCAGCGGCCATCGCGTCCTGACGATATCGGCCTATCAAGCCGTGTTCAGTACGCACGCCGCCAGTTACGCCGGAATGCAACTAGCGAGCGACACCATCGTCGCGGCTTTCGGCACACAACTCAGTACCGTTACGCAAGCAGCGCGTTCCGTTCCCTTGCCTACCGAACTATCCGGCACGCGCGTAGCGATTCGTGATCGCGCCGGCAACGAACGCAACGCGCCGCTCTTTTTCGTTTCGCCCACACAGATCAATTACTTACTGCCCGCCGGATTAGTCGAAGGCATCGCCGAAGTCGCCATCACCAACAGTCGCGGCGAGATCAGCAACGGCTTCGTCGAAATCACGCCGGTCGCGCCCGGTCTTTTCGCCGCCAACGCCAACGGACAAGGCGTCGCCGCCGGATTGTTGTTGCGCGTCAAAGCCGACGGCACGCAAGTCTATGAACCGCTGGCGAACTTCGACGCTACGCGCAATGCCTTTGTCGCGCGTGCCCTTGAGTTCGGCCCCGCGAATGAACAGCTTTTC
>JABFSD010001178.1 GCA_013140935.1 Acidobacteriota bacterium | reverse complement strand
TACGCCACTGGTCGCATTGGCTTGCGGGTACATACCCACAATCAGCGTAGGAATCTCCGCCGCCGCCAGCGAAGCCGCCAGATTAATTGCGGTCGTAGTCTTGCCGACACCGCCTTTCTGATTTGAGATTGCGATGACTTTTGTCATGGTTTGCAACTTGAGAAGGAGTTTGAATGCTGCGGCTGAGACCTTAACACAGGCCGGAAAACATGGCGAGAGGCTGTTTCACGTGAAACGCGGTTTCGTTTGCTGCTGGGTGAAAAGATGTTTCACGTGAAACTATTCAATGGAAAGCAGGCAGGACGTTTCTCGGTTGGGAAGCGCAAACCGAGTCAATTTGCGCTCATCGCTTAAATGCAGTCGCACCACTGCTTCCGTTTCAATTGTACCCAAAATCAGTATTTGTCCCGCTGAAACGCCCAGTTTCACAATGCGCGGAATCAGCGAATTCATCCCGTCAATCGCGCGCCCGGTCAGACAAACGGTTTGATCAGGCGATTCGAGATTCTCGATTCGCTGGTTCAGCACCTTGACCGAAGCCAGCCCAAGCTGAAATGCCGCTTCTTCTAAGAAAATACATTTCTTGCGATTGGACTCCACGAGTTTTACCCGTAGAAAAGGACATAAAATCGCAATCACTAATCCGGGGATGCCCAAGCCCGTGCCCAAATCCCAAACTTCCTGTGTCGTCGTGGCGAGGTGTTGCCGCAAAAACGCCGCTTCCAAAATGTGGCGCTCGGCGAATTCATCCGGTTCGGTGATCGTAGTCAGCGGAATTTTGGCGTTCCATTTCAGCGTCAATTCGTAATAGCGTGCGAACTGCGCCAGTTCGTCATCTGAAAAAATTTGACCAGCGAAGGTTTCGCTGGTCGCCAGAGTGGTTTTGAATTTTTCGGTAGGTGTCATTTTATGCGGTGGCCGCTTTGCGTCCGTGCAGTTCTACGTGAATCGTGAGCAATGAAATCGCTGCGGGCGTAATGCCCGGAATGCGCATCGCCTGCCCGATGGTTTGCGGACGAACGCGATTGAGGCGTTCGACCATCTCGTTCGACAGCCCAGACATTTGACCGAATTCCAGCGAAGCCGGAATCGCGCGATTCGCAGCCTTCGCCATCCGCGCGGCGAAATTTTCCTGCGTGTCGAGATAGCCCTCGTACTTGAAATCGGTTACGACAGTGACGAGTTCTTCAATGTCGCCAGAGCGCCCAGAAGATCGTAAAGATTCGGGCAAGAGCGGCAACAGGCTTTCGGCAGTCAATTCAGGACGGCGCGCGAGTTGGGTCAACGCCGAGGCTTCAGCCAGCGTGACGCCGGTCTGTGCTGAAAAGTCTGCATATCCCGCCGAACGCGGGGTGATCGTCGTTGCGCGGAAGAACTCACGCAATGCCTTTTTGCGCGCCTCTTTCGCGGTATGCGTTTCGTAACGATCCTGTTTCAACAAGCCGAGTTCAAAGCCCAAGCCGGACAGACGCTCGTCGGCGTTGTCAATGCGCAGCTTCAGGCGATTTTCAGCGCGCGAGGTGAACATGCGGTAAGGCTCGTCCACGCCTTGCGTGATAAGGTCGTCAATCAAAATGCCGATGTAATTGTCTTCGCGCCGCATCGTGACGGCTTCCAAACCTTGCGCAGTGCGCGCCGCGTTGATGCCCGCGACGATTCCCTGCGCAGCGGCTTCTTCATAACCGGTCGTACCGTTGATCTGTCCGGCGTTGAACAACCCGCGAATGCGTTTCGTCTCAAGCGAAGTCCAAAGCTCCGTCGGGTCAATCATGTCGTATTCAATCGCGTAACCAGGCCGCAGCATGACTACGTTTTCCAAGCCCGGAATCGAATGCACTAACTCGCGCTGCAAGTCAGCGGGCAAACTGGTCGAAAATCCGTTCAGGTAAAGTTCGTAAGTGTTGCGTCCTTCAGGTTCGAGAAAGAGTTGGTGGCGGTCTTTGTCGGGAAACTTGACGACTTTGTCTTCGATGGACGGGCAATAGCGCGGGCCGATGCCTTTGATCTGTCCGCTGTAAAGCGGCGAACGGCTCAGATTGTCGCGGATGAGTTTGTGTACGCGCTCACTCGTGTAGCCGATATGACACGAAATCTGCGTTTGCTTAATGCCTCGCGTCGTAAAGGAAAACGGCGTAGGCGTCTCGTCACCCGGCTGTTCTTCGAATGCGCCGAAATCAATCGTGCGCATATCCAGACGCGGCGGCGTACCCGTTTTCAGCCGCGCAATGCGAAAGCCCAACGCGCGCAAATTCTCAGCCAACTTGATCGATGGCAGTTCCCCGTGCCGCCCCGCCGAATAGCGCCGATCACCGATATATATCAACCCATTGAGGAAGGTACCAGTCGTGACTACAACAGATTGTGCTTTTAGGTAACGACCGTCCATCAACTCGACGCCGATAATCCGGTCATTCTCGACCATCAACTGGATGACTTCGCCCTGCCGCAAAAACAGATTGGGGATGGCTTCGAGTTCGCGGCGCATCTGCTGGCGATACAAGGCGCGGTCGGCCTGCGCGCGCGGAGCCTGCACTGCCGGGCCGCGGCTGCGATTGAGCAAGCGAAACTGAATGCCCGTCTCGTCAATTACGCGCCCCATCAATCCGCCCAGCGCGTCGAGTTCGCGTACAAGGTGGCCTTTGGCAATGCCGCCAATGGCTGGATTGCACGACATTTGCGCAATCAGGTCTAGGTTGAAAGTTACGATGGCGGTTTTCGCGCCGAGTTGCGCGGCGGCGTGCGCGGCTTCGCACCCGGCGTGGCCTGCGCCAATCACGATAACATCGAATTGTTCGTCGAAATACTGCATAGCGTTTCTTTGAAATCACCCATGATTGCCTGATTTGGAGAGGCAGTATAGCCGATGTTTCGTCTTTCCCTAACAGCCGTCAATGGAGTGAGTGACTCGCAAGAGCAGGTTGAAAGGCTTACGAATTGGTTAGTGGTTCGCATACCGTCTTGTGATGCGCAGTTGATATTTAGGCATCTCTTCAAATGTTAACCATTGGCTATTGATTGCCAGTTTTGGGCTAAAGCGGCGGCTTCATTAGTCTGATTGAGACGGAGCAAAAAGGCGTGAAGCTCGCGGGCAGGCTGCGCGAGGTTTTGCGTAGCCTGGTCATAACGCAGCTTGTCATGTACGCCGAATTGCGCGCGCAGTTCATTCAGCAAAGTGACCGCACGACGCAATGCTGCCAACGCGGCGGTCTCTTGCTGGAGCGCGAGCAAGGCTTGGCCCCATGCCCAATAAGCGCGCCAGCATTCGCCCGAACGGTCTTGCGCGTTTTCGTGGTCGAGCGTTTTCACGGCGCGTTCAGCTAGTTTGGCGGCTGATTCGGCGGCACGGCGCGCATCGCCTTGCAGGAGCGCGGCGCGCGCGGATTCGATCAAGGCACAGGCGACGCCTTCGTTGTTGCGCAACGATTCGGCGATGGTGAGCGCGGCTTGGGCCGATGATTCAGCTTCGGCGGGAGCGTTGCGTGCGACGTGCAAACGCGCGAGATCGGTGAGGAAACGAAATTCGTCGTCGCGGTCGCCGATGGTGCGAATCAGCGCCAGCGCGCGTGTCAGCGATTGTTGTGCGGCTTCGTATTGTTTGAGTTCTGTTTGCGCGCGACCGAGCAACCACAAGGCTTCGGCTTCGCAATGTTCGTCGCCGTTGATATGCAGGCTGGCGAGTGTACGGTTGAGAAACGTTATCCCTTCTTCATAACAACCTTGC
>JABFSD010000014.1 GCA_013140935.1 Acidobacteriota bacterium | reverse complement strand
CGCGTTGCGCGACATCGGGTCGGCGCGTTCAAAGACGTTGCCGTGACAGTCTACGCAATCAATTTCGATGGCGTTGCGCACTTCGCCATAAAGGTTGCCGTTGCCGTGATTGTCCTGTTTGAAATGGCAATCTACGCAATGCATGCCTTTTTCGAGATGAATGTCTTTGAGATGAACGGGTACACCAGCTTCATCTGTCGGTTGCTTGACCGCCTTTTGCAACAACGCAGGCGTGACTTTGGCTTGCTCGATCTTATCGCCTGCTGTGTCTAGCAGATTGCCCTTGCGGTCGCGTTTGAATACATCGCGGAAGACCCAGCCGTGTCCGGCGAAATCTTCAAATTGCGTATTCTTGCGTTCGGGCTTGCTGTTGAGTTCGCCGAGCTTGTCGAGAAAGGCCGGGTCGCGCCACTTGCCGCGCAGCACTGATTCTTCGGGATTGCGCAACAGGGCTTCGCGTTGTTCTTCGGGGCTGAGTTTTTTCGGGTCGTACATATCCTTCGCGTCGGTTTCCAAGTCCCACCACGTCGAGCCGTAATAAGTCATCAGCACATTCGTACCCGGATGCACGTGGCACACGATGCACTGGCTGGAAGGAATCGCTCGCGTGAACTGATGCCGCACCGGATGCCCACGTTCGCCTTTGTTTTGTGCGGCGCACAGCGCGGGGTCTTGTGAAAAGCTCTGTCCCGTGTGTCCGAATTTCGCAAAGCCCGCCGAGTGTCGCGGGTCTTTGTCGTTGGCGTATACGACGTGGCAAGCCGTGCATCCGCTCGAACGATAATCGCCCGGCTGGTCGTTCGTGCCCATCATCGAAAGCATCGGGTCGAGCAAGCGCGTCTTTTGCAAACCCAGATAAACCGGGTCAGTCGAGAGCAACGTACCGTTGCCGCGCAAGCTCAACAGGTTTTGCGTAGGCTTGCCCGGCGCTTCTTCTAATTGCGGATTGCCGATCTCAGCCGCCTTGCGTCCACCGCGTTCAAAGGTGCGCAGGATGTTGCCCATCTGCGTGATTTCCCAACGCGGCAATGGGTCGAGATAGGACAGAATGCCTTTGTTCAACGTGAGCGCGGCGTCGGGTTGCGGGGCAGTTTGCAAACGTTGCGGCGTACCGTCTGCCGCAAAGCTCTCGCCCCAGCGGGCGTCTTTGAACGGAAAAGCGCCGTTGTTATAAAGCGCCGCGCCCCACAGCATCGCGCCCGTCGTCATCATCGAACGTTTGACGTTGTGTACGTCGCTGGTGTGGCAATCGGTCGTGCCGCACGAAAGATTGGCTACGCGCAAATCGCCGGGGTTGACGAAGCGAATGAATGCCGGGTCTTCCTTTAATGTGAGTGTGTTGGGTCTTTCAGGATTGCCCGATGTCGGCCAATTGCTTTTATGTTTGGGTTGAACGTGCGCTTTCTCTTTAAGCTGTTCGTAAGTCCCAGATTTGAACGCCAGACTGGCTTCGCGGCGAATGGTCGCGTCGCCGCCGTGACAATCTACGCAACCGATGGTGATCTTGCCGGAATGCATGTCTTCGATGCCGGTGTGGCAATCGTTGCACCCGCGCGAACGAATCTCGGCTTCGCACGGCGTCATATTCCAACGCGGACGGGCGGTGTCTTTGGCGATGCGTTCGGTGTCAGCAGTTGATTGGTTCGGTGCGCACGGCGAAGCGGCACGCTTCGCCAATGCGTCTCGATCACAGGTCGTGCAATCCTTCGGCGTCGCTTGTTGGGCGCTGATGAAGCGGATGGAAAGATTGCTCAACGCGAACAATCCGATCACGCCGCACAGCAAAAACAGCTTGATGAGTCTTGAGGTCATAGCGAATGCTCGCTGAGACGTAGAACAAGATGACATCTTGTTCTACGTCTCAGTAGGTCAACTTCACTTTCACATAAATCGAATAAAGCGTCTGCGGCTTCGCGCCGCAGCCCTGCCCCGCGCAATTCGAGCGGAAGATGTCTTTGAATCCATCGCCCGGCACCAGCGAATTGAATCCGCCCGTGATGATAAAGTTTTCAGTCAACGGCGGACGCCACAGAAAGCCTACGCCGTAATCGAAACCGATGGGTCTTCTTATTCCTGGGTGAAACAGCAACTGCGACAGCGGTTGCGTGTGATGAAAGTGCAGGTAATTCGCATTAAAAATGCCGCGCACTTTCGGCGTCAGTTCGGCTTCAAAGCCCGCGTTGTAAACAAAGATGCCGGGGTTGACGAAATTGGATTGGCCCTGCGTCTTGCTGCTGCGCAAGCTGGGAATCAGCGTACCCGGCGTCGTCAGCAATACGCCCGTATTCAAAAACGGAATCGCCTGACTGTTAAAAAAACTGTTCTTGCCGCCTGCGAATTCCTGATCGTCGAAGATCGAATCGAAGCCGCGCGCCTTGTTGTCGAACGGCTTGCTGTCGCCAGACGTAAAGAAGAACGAAGTCTTAAACCTCAGCCAGTCGCGGTCTTGCGAAACTTCGACGGCGGCGAGTTGGGCGTTGATGTCGGTCTTGCGTCCGGCGATCTGATTGAACGAATCGCGTCCGATGACCTGATAAAAAGCGTGGTTCAAATTCATCAGGCCGATGTGTCCGTCGCCCGTGACGCCGAAATAATAAGACTTGATGCCGTGCCGCACGTAATCGCCAATCAGCCCTGGCCGAACAGGGAAGTTGTTGCGGTCGAACAGTTGTGAAGGCCGGTCGTTGTTGAAATGAAAGCTGAACTGCGTCGTGTAGCCTTTATATTTCGTATCCTGCCGATAAAGGTTGGCGATCACGACTGATTGATTGCGAAAGCGATTGTGTCCACTGCCCGGAATGAAAAGCCGCGTATTCAGTTCGCTGTTCGTGTCTTTTTCGAGTTGATAAAAATAGGCGGCGTTGAAGTTATAACGATTGTTTTGCGCTTGTCCGAACACGCGCGCGCCGAGGTTGTAATCGTTAAAGATCAAGCCGCGAAAGTCGCTGTTGAATTGCTGAATGCCCAAGCGCACGAAGGTCGAGTCGAAGTAAGGGCTGGTGTTTTTCTCACGCCCTTTGCCACGCAGCCCGCGTTTCACCGAAGACCACAAACTGTTCGTGTCGCCGAGGCGGTATTCATAAAACGCTTCCTGAATGCCGATGTATGTGTCGAAACGATTCGAGCCTACGACGGGGTTGACGTTGACGATGCTGCGCTCTTGCGTGTTGAGGTAATTCAGATTGAACACCGGCGTAAACTTGATGCGCCAGTCAATCGGCTTGAATGAAGTGTCGCCGTGAAAGAGTTCAAACGACGTGATGAAACTCTGCTTGGCAAAAAACTGGCGACCGCGCCCGAAAAACTCGGTGCTGTTCGGACGTTCTGAACTCACATTGCTGGGCAACGGAATGCGCCGAACGTTAGTGAACGATTCGCTTTCGAGCGTGACGTTCAAAAACGTATGCTGCCCGATGATCGGGTAATCGCCTTTGAATACGTTTTGATTGTAAGGGTTGATGAGCTTGCCCTTTTTATAACGCGGGTCTTCAGGGAACCCGATACGCCAGCGGTCAGGTCGCAAGACGGCGTTTAGTTCAGGTTTGTCATCAGGTTCGTCTACGCGCGACTTGCCTTCGTAACCAAGCGGATCGTCTTTTTTTGTAGTAACGAGTTCAGTCGAAATTGCTTTCGGCAAGCTGTCATTCACCGGCGCGTCATCGGCGGTCGGCGGCGTCAGGTTGTATGCAACGGCTGGCGCGGGCAACGCAGCGCGGTCGTGG
>JABFSD010001120.1 GCA_013140935.1 Acidobacteriota bacterium | reverse complement strand
GTCGTTATCGCCGCGCCTGGCGAGATTGCTCGCGAGATGTTTTTCAGGTTGTGTACGCGCGCGCCTTGTACGGCGATGGTGGTGCGAGTGGTGGTTACGCTTTTGGGTGCAATTGGTTTTTTCATTTGCGACGACGTGATGAGCGAACAGCAGCGGTTTGCGTGGCGGCACTTTGTGCGAGTTCATAAAATTCGCGCAGCTTGTCCCGCAACAATTTTTTGTCGGGCAGCCGCAATTGATATTCGGCAATCAGCGCGGGCGAGAGCGAACGGCTCAAGGCGTATTCGACGACTTCGCTGTCTTTGCCGGCGCAGAGCAACACGCCGATCGAAGGGTGTTCGTGCGGTTTGCGCACATCGCGGTCGAGCGCTTCGAGATAAAATTCCAACTGGCCCAGATGAGCGGGTTCAAACTCGTCAAGCTTCAAATCGAAGCCGACCAGACATTGCAGTTCGCGGTGATAAAACAACAAGTCCAGGCGGAAGTCTTTGCCGCCGACCTGCAACAAATACTGCTCGCCTACGAAACAGAAATCGCGTCCCAACTCAATCAGAAAGCGTCGTAGATTGGCAACCAGTCCGCGTTGTAAATCGGCTTCGGCATGCTGTTCCGGCAACGCGAGAAAATCGAGCAGGTAAGAATCCCGAAAGATCGTTTCGATCTCTGGATGCAATTGTTTCAACGTGGCGCTGGCTTTCGGCGGATTGATTACGGCGCGTTCAAAGAGCGCGGATTTCTACTGGCGCTCCAATTCACGCTTGCCCCAGCGTTCGCGGATGGAAAGCCGCACATAAAACTCGCGCTCTTCCGCCGACTTGGCGCGCGCCATAATCATCAAGTGATGCGTCCACGACAATTGTCGCACCAGTGGTGCGACTTTTTCGTCATCACGGTACACCTCATAAAACTGCCGCATCCGAAACAGGCTCGCGCGCGTGAAGCCTTTCCAGTCGGGATGCTGCCGGGCGATGTAACGCGCAAGCTGTTCGACCACGCCTTCGCCCCACGCGGCGCTTGCCAGCTTGCGGCTGATGTATTCGCCCACGCGCCAATACAATTCAATCAACTCCGTATTGACGGCTTGATAAGCACGCTGGCGGGATTGCTGAATCAGTGTGACGACTTCGTCAAACGCCGTCGTCAGCGTGTCGGGCGCGGCTTGCACAAGGGCTTGTTTGCGTTTCATGGTCGGTGTGCCTCCCGTTCGTTTTGCATTGGTCGAGCCGCGCTGGTTGTGACAGATTGCTGCGCCCTGCTGCTTGCCAACGAGGCAAGCTTTCTGATTACGTGCGAGATGATTTTCAGCTTGTGTAAGCGCGCGCCTTGCACGGCGATGGTGGTGCGAGGTGCATTGCTTTCTGGATTTTGTGGTTTCTTTTTCATTGCCAGTTCACTTGCGCCGCGCCAATCAGGTTTGCCAGCCGCGCCAACGCTTCGTCTAAGTTTTTGCGGCGAGCTTTGGTCGCTTTGATCGTTGGTTCCCAATACACGTTGCGCACTTCCAACGTGTCGCGTTCGCGCTGAAACTTCGGATCAATTCGTCCCACCAATTGTTCGCCTTCCAGAATGGGCAGCACGTAATAACCATATTGCCGCTTCGGTTCCGGCACGAAGGCTTCGAAGCGATAGTCGAAGTTGAACAATCGCGCCGCGCGAGCGCGATCTCGAATGATCGGATCGAACGGTGAGAGCAAACGCATCCGGTCAGGTGCTTCAGGCAGCTTGCGCAAACGAGCCTGCCAATCGCTCAGCGCAAAGCGGGCGCGCGGCTTTTCATCGTTGGCAGACTCAACCATCACCGCCGCCAACGCACCGGATTTTGCGGCTCGTTCGCACCATTGCCGCGCCTGCGCCAGCGTAATCGCATGCCAAAAATCAGCAACCTCTTTCGGCGTAGCGATCACCAATCGCTCAAGCGCCGTGCGACAAGCCCATTCGATATTTTCGGCTTCCGACGGTTGAGTGAGCGTAGCCGCTTGCGGCAAAACACGTTCGGTCAGATCGTAAACCTTCTGAAACTTTTCGCGCCGCGTCACCATCAATTCGCCGGTAAACCATAGATATTCGAGCGCGACTTTTTGCGGCTTCCAATCCCACCAGCCCGCCGCTTGGCCTTGACGATCATGCTCGAAATCCTGCGAACGCAGCGGCCCTTCGCGCGCGATGCGTTCGCGTACTTCGGCTAGCGTCTTTTCAGGTTGTTCGCCCAGACGTGGCCCCCACCACCGGCCTTGCCTCAGCTTCGTTTCATAGTGAGCAAAGCGCGGCTTCCAATGCGCAAACCACACTGTAGGAATGGCCGAAGCATCATGTGTCCAATGCTCAAACAGATGCCGGTCGGTTTCGAGCAACTGCGCGAAATGTTCGTGGCGATAACTATCCAGTCGGCTGCCCAGCGTCAGGTGATGCGCGCGTTCGATGTAATTGATCGAATCCAATTGCACGAATCCCATCTGTTCGATCAATCGAGCGAGCGTCGTGCGCGTAGCTTTGCGTGTCGGGTCGGCGAGCAAGCCTTGTGCGCCCAGCAAGAGGCGGCGGGCGTCTTGACGAGAGATAAGAGTTGTCTTCATTGGTTTGTCATTCAACACGCAACGTATCGTTGCAAGAGCTTGACGAAGCGAAAAACGCCCTTGTGGCGTGGAGCATGGCTCACTTTGCAAACTCTTGCCGGGCTACGCGCAACAGCGGCAAGTCGGCGTCAGCCGCTTGCCACGCCGCCAGCAAGTTCTCATACGCCTTGCGACTTTGCCCGGTGTCTCCGCTAAGCGTGGTTGCTCTGGCCAAGCCCAACTGCGCCAGCGGATATAACACTGACAGCGGCGCATAGCCGCGGCGATCGAGGATCTTTTGAAATTCGGTGGCGGCTTCCGCGTTTTGTTTCAACTGCAAATACGCCTGTCCGCGCAAATACTGCGGCCAGAATTCGGCGGCGGCTTCGTAGCGTGACGATATTTGTAGTTGCTCAATGGCTTGCGCGGCAGCGCCGTGTTGCAAATCAATTGCGGCGCGGATCGTTGGCAGCCAGATGGTATTGACGATGGTGTCTTCGGGATAGCGTTTGCTCAATTCGTCAACGAGCGGCTTGGCCTGCTTTGCCTCGCCGCATAGCGCCAGCGCCAGCGCCGCGCGGGGAAGTGAGGTGCGTCCCCGTGTGAGCTTTAGCCCCTGTGCCGCATCCACGCTGGCCTGACGACAAGCGCCGAACACCGCACCCCGCAACGCTTGCTCGGTCGCGTATTGCGCCGCTACTTCTTGCGTGTCGCCGCGCGCGGCCAAGCCAATCGCCTGATGTGAAAATTCCCGCGCCTTGCGCCATTGCCCGCCGTAAGCTGCTCCGCTCGCCTGCCAGCCGAACGCCCTGTACTCATCCAGCTTACCGCGCGTCCAATCAAGTTGCTGCTGCATCCCCGCCGCGTCGTTATCAATAAAAGCCATCTCGTAAAGGTGGGCGTGGAAATATGTGTTATCGAGCTTTTGCTGAAAAGCTTGCGCGAGCAGTTCTCTGGCTTCGGCAAAACGATTAAGGCGAACGAGCGCCCCGACCAGGAATGTGTAAGAAGGAGCGAACCGGGGATTAACGCGGATCGCCTCGCGGCCCGCCGCGACGGCTTGTTCGTACTGACCGAGCAGGATGCATGTCCCGACAAGGTCGGTAGACCCCGCCGCCTCACGTGGGTACATTTGCCTGAGCAGCGTCAGCACTTCGAGCCGCTTATTGAGA
>JABFSD010001005.1 GCA_013140935.1 Acidobacteriota bacterium | reverse complement strand
CGTTGACGATCAATCCGCCCTCGTTGGCGCGCGCAGCGGTCATTCACGATTTCGATGGCGACGGCAAGAGCGACCGTTGGAGTTGGCGACCGAATGACGGACGTTGGCTGATTCAACACAGCAGCAACGGTTCGTTAGGGTTGAGACGCTTAGGTTCGTTGGGCGATGTCGCCGTGCCGGCTGATTACGACGGCGATGGACTGACGGACCTTGCGGTATTCACAGCGGCGGAATCACGTTGGCAAATCGTTTACAGCACGACGGGTGAAGCGCGCGACGAATCGTTTGGCGCAGCAGGAGGACAAGCCTTCCCGGCTGATTACGACGGCGACCGCAAGGCCGATCTCGCTATAAGAACTGCGCAAGGCGAATGGCAGATTCGTCGCACAACGGATGGCGAAATCATTTCGTTCACGCTCGGCGGTGAAAACGAACAAGCCGTCATTGGTGATTTCGATGGTGACGGCCTGACTGACACTGCGGTCTATCGCGCTTCGGCACGGCTTGCGTTGATGCGCCACAGCCACGACGGCACGATTCAAGCAATGCACTTGCCTTACGCCGAAGGCTTGCCGCTCACAGGTGATTTCGACGGTGATGGCAAAGCAGAACTCGCCTTCTGGTCGGCTGACAAATCTCAGTTGTGCTTCAAACGCAGCAGCGACCAACAGGAACAGCAACTGACGATCAACGGCACGGCGCTGTGGTTGGGCGATTACGATGGCGACGGGAAAAGCGATTGCGCCAATCAGCAAGCGTCAGGCTGGCAGATACGTTTGAGTTCGCGCGCGTGGCAAGAGTTTTAATCACGCCCAACCAACCGGACCGACCGTGAAGCCTATGAATACTTTGTATTCACAGGCTTCACGGTTTTGAACCGTTAGCGTTCGATCAATTGCATTGCATGTGCATCAGGGTCGCGTACCAACAGGCTACGTTTGAATCCCAACACCGGTTCCGGCAATTGCACCAAGCCGGATGAAATCATATCGAACTTGCCTTCGCGCACGCGCACTGCCACCGACGCAAGATCATCTGTCACAAGTTTGGTTTGCCAATGCTGCAAGTCATTGGCTTTGAGATCGCGCGGCGCGGGGCGTCCGTCACGCGGCGCGAGGTATTCCAAAAACTCTATGCCCGGCCCCCCATGAGGAGAAGCCGCGCGCAATGCCGTGATACGAAGTCGCGCGCCAAACACGTTGTTCAAGTGTTCTTGTTCACTTCCGTAATTCTCGCTCGTGCCTGCCAAGCGCATGCCCAGGGTGTCACGATAAAATTTCAAACTCGCTTCGGTGTCGCTCACCACCATCGCTGTATGGTCAATGCCGAGAAACAACCGGTTGCTGTCTTCTTTTGCCAACCTCTGCCACTTTGCATCGCCCTTGCCTTCGGGAAATTGCAGTATCTCAAGCGCGTGTCCGTCGGGGTCTTTGAAATAAAACGCTTCGATGCCGCCCGCGTTCTTGTTCCAGTCAGGCAAGCGTTGCGGCCCGGTCGAAGCGTGTTCGACTTTGTTTTTGCGCAACCACTGATAAGCGCGCGCCATATCCGCAATAATGATGGCGATGTGTTGAAAGCTGTGATCGTTGCTGCGCGCATCAGCGGGAATCGGACGCCCGCGCGGCGCGAGGTATTCGGTCAATTCGATGAACTCATCGCCCAGCCGCATCCGCACGACGCGCATGCGCAAGCCGAATACGCCTTGCAAATGTTCGTAAGCCTCGCCCGTGACTTCGACCTCAGAGACCTTTTCGAAGAACAGCACTTTGCTGAAAAATTCGACTGAACGGTCTACGTCGCTGACGGTGAGGCCGATGCTGTCTACGGCTGTGACAAGCGGAGCTTGCGCCAAGCCGGTGACGAGCAATAGGCACAGGGCGATGGGCAATAGAGACAGATTGCGAAATGGTTTCATACGAAGTTTTCTCCTGCTGGTCATATCCCGTGAGGTGCGGTTAGAATTCCCGCGCATCCAAGTAATCTGGAAATCATCGGAGAGGTATTTATGCAAAACGTAGCTGTCACGATCTCAAGAAAAACCTTTCAACGCGCGCAAGCCAATGCCCGCTTACTAAATAAGCCGGTGGAGGAAGTCATCAACGAAGTACTTGAGCGCGGCTTAAATACTGTCTCCGCGACGACTGATTTGAACCAAGTGCCGGCGGAGATGGCGAATGAGTTGTCTGCCATGCGACAGTTGAGTGATGAGACGCTCTTCCATTTGGCTAGGAGTTGGTTCCCGCATGACAAGCAAAAACGAATGGACAAGTTGTTCCATAAACGAAGCGCCGGTGAGCTTGATGCGTTAGGGCTGGCGACGTTAGAGGCATTGGTGGCGGAAGGTGGGCGCCATACACTGCGTCGCGGAGAAGCGATGGCGCTGCTGGTAGCGCGTGGCTATGACAAATCAGAAATTTTACCTGAAGCAAAAAAACGATGAGCCAGATTTACATTCCTGCTGCCATTCGTCGCGCGGTGCAGGCTGCTTCTAACGGGCAATGCGCTTATTGCCGCTCTCAGCCAAGCAATTCCGGCATCCCCTTACACTTCGAACACATCCTCGCTTTAGCCTTGGGCGGTCTCAATATCTTTGCCAATCTGTGCCTGGCTTGTTCGCCCTGCAATTTACATAAGGGCGTGCTTACACACGGGCTTGATCCACTGACAGAAATGATGATGCCGCTTTTTCACCCACGCCAACAAAAGTGGAACGAACATTTCACCTGGGACGAAAGCGGCACACTCATCGTTGGCCTCACGCCAACCGGCAGAGCCACCATTAATGCCTTGCAACTCAACAACGATTTGTTAGTCGTAGCGCGCAGCACTTGGGTAAGAGCCGGTACGCACCCGCCTACTGACTAATTCTCACTTGATCCGCTCCAACAAATGCTCTCCGACGCGCAACGCATTCGCCATAATCGTCAGCGCCGGATTCACCGCCGCACTCGAAACAAAGAAGCTGCCGTCTACCACATAAAGGTTGTCTACGTCGTGCGCCTTGCAGTTCACGTCGAGCGCCGACGTTTTCGGGTCAGTGCCGAAACGAATCGTGCCGTTTTGATGGGCTACGCCCGCGAGCGGAATGCGCTCGGCCAGAAACAGATTGCGCGCGAACAAGCCCTGATGGCAGTCGTGCCCGTGCATGTCGCAGCGCGTTTGTTGCTTCATCAGGTTTTGCAACTTGGCTTGCAAGCGTTGATGCGGCTCGACGTTGTTCGGCGTATACGACAACACGATTTCGCCTTGCCGGTTCAACGTCACGCGGTTTTCGGGATCGGGCAAATCCTCTGACGTAAGCCAAAAATCCAGCGAATGCTTTGCCATCATCTCCAACGTAAAGCCGGGCGCGATGGCGGGCGCTCCGGCCGAGAGCGTCACGCCGTCGAGCTTGCCGACGAACGAAATGTGGCCGAGCGGGTATTCATAGTCGTCTGCGCCAAAATAAAAATCGTTCACGCCCAGCGTCTTTTGAAACACCGTCGGGTTAGGACATTTCGAAATCGCCAGCATCACCGAATTGACATGTCCCATGTAATGACGGCCTACGACATCGCTCGCGTTGGCGAGGCCGCGTGGATGTTTGTCATTCGCCGAACGCAACAACAAGGCCGCCGAATTGATCGCCCCGCACGACAGCACTACGACATCGGCGGAATAGCTTTCCGTGGCGCCGTTGCGCGTCACGTTGACCGCCGTGATTTCTCGGCCTGAAGCGCTGGTTT
>JABFSD010000616.1 GCA_013140935.1 Acidobacteriota bacterium | reverse complement strand
GTTCCTGCATTTCTTTCGCGCGCCGTTCGCGTTCTTCGGGCGTCATTTGCTGACGCTGCCCGCCGCCTTGTCCTTGTCCGCCGCCTTGCGCGTTACCACCAGCAGGTGCTGGTGCTTGTCCGCCTTGACGCTGTCCGCCTTCGGCTTGCGGACGCTGTTGTCCACCTTGTCCACCGGCCTGTCCGCCAGCTTGTCCGCCAGGAGCGCCGCCGCGTCCGAAGCGCATTTGTTTGCCTTTATAACTCATTCCGATCAGGCGATTGCTTTCCTGATTGAAATAAAGCCGCGTCACGATGCCGTCTGCCGTTTTGGCGTCAACGACGTTGAGTTTCGTGCCTTCGGGGCCAGGAGCTTCGCCGACGAAAGCATAGGTCATCTGCGTAGCGGGAGGCGGCGCGAGGAAGAACCCCATAAACAGTAAGTAAAATTCGCGGCGCTGTTGTTGTTGCATATAAGTCGCCATCGGCGAATTGGCTCCGCCGGGGCCACCGCCTGGTCCGCCGGGGCCACCGCCCATCATTCGCATGCCGCCACCGCCCGGTCCACCGCCCATGCCTACGGCAGGAATGAAATCGTTCCACGTACCCGTGCCGTCAAAGGCGCGAATGATCGTGCCGAATTGCATGGTTTGCGTCAGCTTGATTTTGTCAGGCGTCATCATTTCGAGTTCGAGCGTGACTTCCTGTTGGCCGTTGGGGCCTTGTGAACGAACCATGCCTTCGGCTGACAGCGTTTGCATTGCTTTGAATTTGTCTTCTTTGCCGATGGCGGCGCGCGCCTGTTTGATAATCGCGTCAGCTTTGGCATCGGCTTGTGCCCATGCCGCGCCGGTGGTGGCGAGTAAGAGAATGAGTGCGAGAGTGATGTTGCGCATCTTGTGTTGCTCCTCCGATATAGTCGTTGCTTTGAAGTTCTCCGCGTTGTTGTCATCGCGGAGCCGTTTCGCTAGTCTCATAGACTTTTGAGACCCCGTGTCGGTTTCATGTGTATTTTTCTTAGTGTGTCCGTAGCCCGACCGTGAGAGAGGGCTGCCTTGACAGTGCGTGTGATTGTTCTGAAAAGACGCGTTACGTGAGGCAGCCCTCTCTTACGGTCGGGCTACGGACACGGCGCGCGAAGCATTCCTTATGACCAACGATTCTGCAAATCCTGAAGAGTTTATCGAACTGGCGGATGACGTTTTCGACCAACTGTCTGAAGAAGTTTTAGACGACGAAACCTATATCAACTCCTTGCCCGTCGTCGCCATCATCGGGCGGCCTAACGTGGGCAAATCTACCTTATTCAACCGCCTCGTAGGCCAGCGGCGTTCGATTGTCGGCGACATTCCGGGCATCACGCGTGACCGCATTTACGGCGAAGTCGAATGGCAGGATCGTATGTTCCGCCTCATTGACACCGGCGGCATCGTACCCGATGACGACGCAGTGATTCCTGCCAACATTTTCAAGCAAGCCAAGACTGCCATTGCCGAAGCCAGCGCCATCGTCTTTGTCGTAGACGCCCGCGACGGACTCGTTTCGCTCGACGAAGAGATTGCCGAATTCCTGCGCAAGTTGAACAAGCCAGTTTTTGTCGCCGCGAATAAATCTGAAACAGACCGCGTCAGCCAGCAGGCGCAGGAATTTTATCAACTCGGATTCGAAGGCGTTTATCCGATTTCCGCCGAACACGGCCACGACCTCGGCGAATTGCTCGACGCGTTGATGGAAAAGCTGCCGCTCGTTGTCGCGCGCAAACCGCAAAACCGCGAGATCAACGTCGCCATCATCGGACGCCCCAATACTGGCAAGTCTTCGCTGATTAATAAACTGTTGGGCCAGGAGCGCGTCATCGTCTCGCCGATTGCCGGTACGACGCGCGATGCGGTTGACAGCGTATTCACCGCGACTGACGAGGAAGGGAATCCGATCAAGTTGCGCGTGATTGATACGGCGGGCATTCGGCGCAAGGGCAAGACTTTCGATATGGAAGAAAAGCTCTCGGTCGTGATGGCGCGCAAGCACATCGAACGCGCCGATGTCGTACTCGTGCTGATTGACGGCATCGAAGGCGTCACGGCGCTCGACGCCAATATCGCCGGTTACGCGCACGAAGCCGGACGCTCCGTCATCATCGTCGTCAATAAATGGGACGCGGTAGAGAAAGACGGCTACACGATTTATTCGTTTGAGGAAAAAGTAAGAATGGCGATGCGGTTTTTAGAATACGCGCCGATGGTGTTTATTTCCGCCTTGAGCGGACAGCGCGTCGTTAAGTTACCTGAGTTAATCGCCAAGGCGAATCGTGCGCGTAACTTGCGCATCCCTACTGCCGAATTGAATACGTTTTATTCCGAGCATTTAGAGCAGCCCAAAGCTACGACGCCGTCGGGCAAAAAGGTGAAGGTTAAATACATCACGCAATCGAATATCAGGCCGCCGACTTTTGTTTTATTTTCCAACAGCCCCAAACAACTGCATTTTTCTTATGAGCGTTATTTGATTAATCGGCTGCGCGAGACCTTCGATTTTTATGCTACGCCGATTCGGATTAAACAAAAGGGAAGAGGGAAATAATCAGGTCGCCTTCGCTCCGCAGGATTGTCGTATCACCAGTTGCGGCGGGACGATGACGCGCCGATCTGCGTCGCGTTTTTGTTCTTTCGTTTCGATCAAGCCGATCAATAATTTTGCGGCTTGTCGTCCCAATTCGGTTTTGTCCCAGTCTACGGTCGTCAGCGGCACGCTCAACAAATCGCCGTAATGAATCGCGCCCATACCCGCGACGGCAATATCACGGGGCACATTAAGTTTTGCTTCAGCAAGGGCACGCATCGCACCGATAGCCGCCGGGTCATTTGCCGCAAAGATGGCGGTCGGATGATTGCCATCTTTCAGCCAGTCACGCATTGCGCTGTAACCTCCACTTTCAAAAAATCCGCACGCGCGCACGAGCGTTTCGTCATACGCAAGGCCGTGTTGTGTCAGCGCCTGCCGATAACCTTCCCAACGATCATGCGCCACGCTGACATTCGTGCCGCGCAAATGGCCAATGCGGCGGTGTCCGAGCTTGATGAAATGTTCGGTCACTAACGCGCCGGCCGCTACGTTGTCGGTCGTCACCTGCGGACATTTCAAGCCTTCGATACTGCGATCAATCAAGACGAGCTTGGAGCCTTCGCGCAACAACCGGCGATAAGCGCCGGGCTGGTTCGGCGCGACGGCGGAAGCAATGATGAGGCCATCAGTGCGATGCAGCAGGGCTTCGACTTCACGTAATTCCGACGCGGCGTCTTCTTCCGTATTACAGATCAAGACTTCATAACCAGCAGCGCGGGCTTCGGCTTCGATGGCTTTGGCGATCTCGGCGTAATAAGAGTGCATCAGGTCGGGCACGACCAAGCCCAGCAAATGCGCGCGATTCGTACTCAAGGCGCGCGCGTGTTGGTTGGGGCGATAGTTCATGTGGCGGGCTACGGTCAGCACGCGCTCGCGGGTGTTGGGGTGAATCGCCGGATGATTGTTGATGGTGCGCGAAACCGTCATCTTTGAGACGCCCAGCTCCGCCGCGATGTCTGCGAGTGTGGTTGGCATACCGGCTATTTATGCCGGAGTCCCGCGAATTGCAACCCTGAAATTAGCCAACGGGCAAAAAAGATTGTTACCGATCTCATTGGGGCTATTGACAGCGTTACCGGTAACAAGTAAATTCCGCCGCACGTTGGGAAGCCCCTACGGCAAGAC
>JABFSD010000219.1 GCA_013140935.1 Acidobacteriota bacterium | reverse complement strand
TGATTTAACGGAACACGTCATCAATAATGCGTGGGAGGACGAACCGAGTGAGTGGGACAAAGTATAAACAAAGAGAGATCGTCCTCGTACCGTTTCCGTATTCCGACTTGAGTCGTTTGAAGCGGCGGCCCGTCCTGATTGTCTCCAACGATGATTACAACCAGAATTTTCCCGACGTGTTGGTTTGCGTCATTTCGACCAACTTGCATCAAGACGGTTACTCGGTTGTGTTGAGCAACGACGATCTGGAAGTCGGTATCTTGCCAGAAAGCTCAAATGTCAGAGCGCATAAACTGTTCACGGTTCATCAAGACGAAATCGTCAAAAGATTCAGTCAGGTAAAGTCCGAATACTTTGAAAAGGTCGCCGACAAGATCAAACACCTGATCGAAAAATAACCAATATGAGGAAAGCGCCGAACATAACTGAGTCGAAAGATATGCTGCCGGAATACGACTTTGATTACAGCAAGGCGCGTCCCAATCGTTTTGCTGGCGACATCAGCGAAGACCGCCGCGTTGTATTGCCTCCTGAAAGTGAAGATGTGAACGAGCGCGAATGGCTGCAAGCGGCCTCGAAAAACGAAGCGTTCGATTTACGGGAATAGCTTCGTGTCCGTAGCCCGACCGTTAGCGAGGGCTACCTCGGCATTGCGCCCGTTGGCATCAATACGGGCCATTGCAAGGTAGCCCTCGCTAACGGTCGGGCTACGGACACCGAACGACCCTGACGAAGACATTTACACACTGGCAGACGGAAAGCCGCTTACCTCTTGAAATTCCAAATCGTTCTGGTGTTGTTTCCGTTCGACGAGTTGGCGGCTACCAATCGGCCTTTCCTAGCCCGAGACAACGGGCTTTCCCGCAGGGCGATTAGGCCAGTCGTTCACGACTGGTTAGGCAGTGGGGAAATCGTTTAGCGCGCTTCAGCGTGCTTCCTCATTGGGCTTTAGCCACGAAACATTGCGGCTCAAGCCCGCCGAGCAAGGACGTTAAAACGCCCTGCGACAACCTTTCGCGCACGTACCAGCCGTGAACGACTGGCCTAACCGCCGCTGCGCGGGAAGCCCGTTGCACGGGCTGAGGTGTCGAAGGCGCATCCAAATCGTTAGGCTGGAAACATTAGCAAAGACCGTTGAGAGGATTCGAGAGCGGTCGCCGCTTTTCTGGCAGGTAAATCCTGATGACGCAAAAGAGCAAGGTATTCGAACGCCTAAAAAATAATCCCAAAGGAGCTACGTTCGATACGATCCGAACTCTGCTCATTCAGGAAGGCTTCGACTTGGATCGCGTTGCTGGAAGTCATCATATCTTCAAAGGTGAAGGCGTCACGTTTGTTATTCCGGTTCATAACAATCGCGTCAAAGCTGTTTATGTCAAACGAGTCATTGAGCTAATTGAACAAGCTCAAAAAGGAGAAGACGAATGAGCAAACCAATTAAATATCCAGTAGTAATTTACCCTGCCGAAGAAGGCGGTTATGTGGCCGAAGTTCCTGCATTGAAAGGCTGTTTGGCTCAAGGCGATACCATGCTGGAATGTTTGGAAGAACTTGAAGTAGTAACTAAGCTATGGATTGACAGTGCGAAACGTCATAACGAAAAGCTCCCCAGTGTGGCAAGAGTTATGACCAGACTTAGGCAAATGACCGCTTGACGCGAAACAGGCTGTTTAGCTCCGTTAGGAGCGACATGTTTATAGTTCGAGATGAAGAAGGCGGTTTAGCTCCGTTAGGAGCGGCATCTGCGGCACATATCGCTCCTAACGGAGCTTCGAGGATTGATCGCTCGCGTTGCTATAAACATGCCGCTCCTAACGGAGCTAAAACCGATAGCTTGAATTTCAAAATACTCTCTAAATCACCGCGAGGAAAATGTGATGAAACAAGAAACCGATAACACCCCTGACTTACAACGCCGTGAGTTACTAAAAACGACGGCGGCGGCTACGCTCGGACTGACTGCCGCAGCATCTGCTACCGAAGCGCACGCCGAAGAAATCGTCGCGCCGCGCGTCGCGCCGCCCGAAATTGCGCAACAGCGTCCGCGAGCCAAAGAGATCGTCAAGATCACGAAGCTCGAAACCTTGCTGGTTAAGCCGCGCTGGATGTTTCTCAAAATCCACACCAGCGCCGGAGTCATCGGTCTCGGCGAACCCATCACCGAAGGCCGCGCGCTCACTTGCCAGACCGCGATCAAAGAGATCGAACCTTATCTCATCGGCAAAGACCCGCGCGCCGTCACGCATCACTGGCAGGCAATTTATCGCCACGCTTTTTATCGCGGCGGCCCGATTCTCACTTCGGCTTTGTCGGGCATTGACATGGCTTTGTGGGACATCAAGGGCAAGCTGCTTGACGTACCCGTTTATGAATTGCTCGGCGGGCCTACGCGGCAGCGCATTCGCGTTTATTCGCACGCGCGCACCGTCGAAGACATTCGCGCCGCCAAAGCGCGTGGCTTCACGGCGTTCAAGACCGGCCCCGCGAAATTGAATGATCGTTTCTCGCGTCCCGTAGACAACATGGCTTACGTCGAAAACGTAGAAAAGAAATTCGCCGAATTGAAAGAAGCCGTCGGCAAAGACGGCGATCTCGGCATTGATTTTCACGGTTCGATTCAACCGGGTACGGCGAAGTTGTTGATGCACGCGCTCGACAAATATCAGCCGTATTTTTACGAAGAGATTATCAACTGCCAAAACGTAGACGTGATGGCCGAACTCGCCAAGCAAACGCACATTCCGATTGCGACGGGCGAACGCATTTTCACCAAGTGGGGCTTCCGCGAAATTCTCGAAAAGCACGCTGCCATCATCCTGCAACCCGACCTGTGCCACGCGGGCGGCATTACTGAAGTCCGCCTGATCGCAGGCATGGCCGAGGCCTATTACGCCAACATCGCGCCGCATAATCCGCTCGGCCCGATCTCGCTGGCCGCTGGCTTACAAATCGCAGCTTCGATTCCGAACTTCTTGTGTCAGGAGCAAGTCAGCTTGGGCGACGGATATATCAAGAATCCGTTTAAGGTGAGGGAAGGTTACATTGACCTGCCCACCGGCCCCGGCCTCGGCATCGAACTCGACGACGAAGCCATGAAAGACAAGATCGGTCACGACTGGAAGAATCAGGAAAGTTATGACGCCGACGATGGCTCAGTTGTGGATTGGTAACAATAAAAGTGTAGGGCGGGTTACTAACCCGCCCTACACTTTCGAGTAAAACGATGATTCGATTTTTAATTATTCTATTATTTCTGCTCGCTATAGCGAACGCTCAGCAAGTTACGAATGCCCCTCCAAAACCGCGCAGCTTTACGATTCCCCAAATAGACCTCGCGCAAGACACCGCGCGCCAGGTGATCGTAGACCGCGAACCCGGCCAATATCTCGGTCATCCGACCACTGTGTTACTCGAAGATAACAAAACCATCCTCGCCGTTTATCCCAAAGGTCACGGCAAAGGCGCGATCTTGTATAAACGCAGCACGGATGGCGGAAAAACCTGGTCAGCGAGATTGGCTACGCCGAAAAGTTGGGAAACTTCGCTTGAGACACCTACGATTCATCGAGTGATTGATAAGCGCGGGAAAAGGCGGCTGATTATTTTTTCCGGTTTATATCCGATTCGCTCTTCGATCAGCGAAGACGACGGCAAGACGTGGAGCGAGTTGCAACCCCTCGGCGATTACGGCGGCATCGTAGCGATGGGATGTGTTGAACGACTGAAAAATGGCG
>JABFSD010001074.1 GCA_013140935.1 Acidobacteriota bacterium | reverse complement strand
GTCCATGCTCATAGGTAAAAAGAGTACAGCAAGCTTTCCAGCTTGCTGTGGTTGTGAAATCAGCCCCTTCGGAATCAGTTAGCCCTTCGACGAGACAGCAGCAACCTGGAAAGGTTGCTGTACCTATCGCGGCCAATCTTTATACGGATAAGTGAAATTGCCTTTGCGACTGAATTGTAACAACGGATAGCTGTATTGCGAAAAAGGCGCTGGCTGCTTGCCCGTCTCGGTCGTGATGCGCGTATTGTCGAATACGGTGTTGAAGGTCAGGTAAGGCAAAAACACTTTCAACAACGTAGCTCCCAAGCTCAACGCATTGCCGCGAAACGTGTCGGCGATGAAGTTATTTGTCGCGGTGAAAGGCTTTTCGAGCCACGGCAAATAAACCGGCCCGCTTTTGCCGCGCGCCTGTGACAAGGCGTCAGTCAGTTCTTTGAATGTTTGCGCAGCGCGTCCAGACGACAGGTGATAGATGCCGTGATTCGGTTTGTCTTTTTGATGAATGGTGACGATTGATTCGGCGACGAAATCTACGTTGACGATGTCTATTTGGTCGGTCGGGCGAAAGGGCAGAACGGGCAAGCCCGCGAGGAACACAAACGAACGCACCATATCGAATTGCGAAGTCTCAGCGTGCCGCGAATCGCCCAGAATGATGCTCGGACGAAAGACCGTATGCGCTACGTCATGCAACAACTCATGCACCATGTGTTCGCAAAACTTCTTGGTGCGGGCGTAAGGGTCATAGTCCGAGCGATTCCAATCAAGCGAAGCGTCTTCGGTGACGACTTCGCTTTGGCGTAGGCCGCAGATAGCTACGGTGGAGACATCGCTAAAGCGACGCAGCCCGTGCTGGTCGCGCGCGGCTTGCGCGAGCTTGATGACTTCGAGCGTACCGCGCAAATTCACGTTGAGACAGGTTTTCTCAGACTTGCGATTGAGCGAAGCCGCGCAATGAATGATGGATTCAGTCGTCTTGACGAGTTCGCGGTATTTGTCTTCGGGCAAGCCGAAATGTGCGTCGGTCAGATCGCCGCGAAAGATGTTGATGCGCGTCTTGAGGAATTCGTGAAAGCGCGGAAAGTCGAGATGCAATTGCAACGCGCGCCAGAGACGACGCTCGGCTTCGGCGTCGTCTTGGGCGCGCACCAACAGATTGAGTTGATCGGTATGCCCGTCGAGCAAGAGCGACGCGACGTGCGCGCCGACGTAACCGGTCGAGCCGGTCAGAAAAAGTGCCATAGTTGTAAATGGGTATCGGTTGAATTCAGCTTGCCAATGCTGCGGCGCGCGGCGCGGGAGCTCTGCGCAGCAGTCCTTCCACGCTGAGGTCTTCGTCAATTTCAGGCCAATGAATGCCGTAACCGCCCGCGCAAAGTTGCCAATGATTGCGTTCAACGACAGACGCATTGAGCAATCTGGGATACCAGGCAAGCGGCGCAGAAATCGTGCGACCGTCTTTGAGCATCACGCTGATGTCCGTTTCGGTAAAGTTGACATCTGCTACGCGCTCATCAATTGCCAGTGCCAAAGTGGTCATGCCAAGCCTCCGTAAAATCAAGTTGAAATTCTTCAACGTATGCTTCCAACCGTTTTAACTCGCGTGCGTTGAAGCCCAAATTACTCGCCAGACTGACGGGCTGCAACCAAAACTTCGCCGTCTGGTCGTCACGATCAATGTGAACGTGCGGCGGCTCGTTCGGCTCGTGGCTGAAGAAATAAAAGCGATAAGGCCCAATGCGTTTGATGGTCGGCATATCGTCGCGTGATTAAGATTGCGCCAGGCTCGCTTCAGCCGGTGGCGCAGGCATCTGAAAAGGCCGTCGCACTTTGTGTTCGATGGGGCGGCCTTCGATCAGCGGATAAGACCAGATGCGTAGCGCGGGAATGTGTACGTTGATCCAATAATCCCACCAATCGAGCGTAGAAGCGTCGTAGCCGAACCTTTCGCGTTCGGCTTCGGGTAAAGCGGCGGAAAGGATTTCAACATTCTTCGCTTCAAAGACGTGTTCGTTATGCAAGATGAACGGTTCGTAAAGTTGAATCAGCTTTTCGACTTTTTCGAGATCGCGTTCACGGCGCACCAGCGGCGAACGCGACATCGGCAGCGGTTCGATGATGCGCAACAGCGCGCGAATGACCTGTTTTTGGCGCGGCGCACTGAACGAGTTGTAACGCTGCTTCGTCACCGGAATCGAATCGAAGTGCAACTTTATGCGATGGTGAAAATCATCCTGCGCGCGGTAATGCTTGCGGTGGGCGAGGCCGGTCAATTCAATCGAACGCCGCATATCGCAAGGGTTCGTCGCTGAAGTCGCCAGATGATACATACGTTCGTGCTTGCGTTCGATGAGCGCGGCGGCGATGAGCGTCATGCCGCGACAGACCAGATCAACCGGAATGATGTCGAGACATTTCTTTTCGTTCGACGGCAGTTGGCGAAAGAACGTGCCCAGCAAATATGACAGCGGCGCGCTCGTGTTGACGCCTTCGTTCCAGCCTTTGAACGGGTCGTGCGTAGAGGTTTCGACAATCGAAGGCCGCACGACCGCAATCGGCAAGTCTTTGGCTTTGAGCGCGATCAGCGATTCGGCCAAACTCTTGGTGAACGTATAAGTATTCGGCCAGCCCCACTCTTGGGCGCGACGCATTCCGGCTTCGACCAACTCTTCGCGCACCCAACGCTGGCGCTGTTTGCGCAACTGCACGTCGAGTTCTTTCTCGTTGAGTTGTTTGCCTTTGGCTCTGATCTGGCGCGTCAACTGTTCGGTGATTTCATCCGATTCGGCACGGGCTTCACTCTCTTTGGCGAGTGTGTGCAGGTAAGCGTGTTCAGCCAGCGCATCAAAATCTGCGCGACCCGACGGCGTGTAATTGGCGCGTTCGATTTCGCTAACGCGCCCGTCGCGTTGGCCTACGACATAACAGGTCGAGAGATGTACGAGCGCCGTGTAGTTGCACGAACGCACGAAATCAATCATCACGTCAGTGCCATCCACATTGATTTGCAACGCTTGCCGCAAGTCAGGATTGAAATCGGTCAAGCCCGAACTGTTGATAATGACATCGAGCTTGGGTCTTAGCCTTGCCAGCGCCACTTCATCCAAACCCAAATTCGGTGCGCTCACGTCGCCTTCTACGATTTCGATTTTGTCGGCGATGAATTGCGGCAGCTTGTCGCCGTACTTTTCATGAAAGCTGGCAAAGAGCGGCGATTCAGACAGGATGCGTTCAAAGCGCGCAAGCGCAGGCGTCGAGCGGCTGCGGCGAATGAGCAGATAAATCTTCCCGATTTCGGGCAGGTCTTTGAGGATGTTCGCTACCCAGACTTTGGCGATGAAGCCGGTGAAGCCGATCAGCAAAACGTGTTTGCCTGCGAGAGCTTGTTTGACTGAAAGCTGGGCTACGTTTTGATGCGGCTCGAAAATCACTTGCGGCGTAGCCAGCTTCGGCACAGGCCGCGCAGTCGGTTGAATCGCACCGCGCAACTCACCTAAAGGATAGCCCAGCATTCGTTGTAACTTGGCTTCGTCATAAAGTCCGTCAGGATTGCCGCCGATAAAGCGCGCCAGCACTTGCCGTGGACGAATCACTGGTTCGCTCAATCGTCCCGTAGCCAATTCATCGCGGAACTCCAAACGATTCGCCAACAAATAAGGCAAGCCCAGATGCGCGGCGAGCGGACGCATGACGTTTTCGAGTCCTTGACTGACCAATACGACGGGTTTGCCCGAAGCCTGTGCCGCAAGTAGTTTCGCCAAGCCCGCTGCTTTCAGCTTCGGCTTGAGGTGATAGTCAAAATACTCTTCGCCCAACGCATCCAGCCGGTCACAACTGATGCCGCGCAACAACAAGTGCAAGCACCGCGTAGCGAACTTGCGATCAATCGCATAGAGCAAAGGGCGAATTACGGCGGATAGCGCCAGCGCGCCGCGTCGCATCCAGCGGTCGGTGAAATGTTGTGCGTGCCAGGTGAAAAAACCAATGGGGCGCACGGCGCTTAGGTTGAGCAAACTGCCCTCTACGCGCCAATAAAGCGCGTCAGTAGGGATGGATTGATTCGGTTGCGATGACTTCACAGATACCATTTGAACATTCTGCGCCAAAGCATGGCTCAGTCCGCTCCAGCGATGAGCGAATGGGCAAGGGGTGGAATGTCGTTGTTTATGCTTCGAGTTTAGCCATTTCGGTTTGAGGCTTTGCAACCCTCAAAAACGATGGCGTATGAGACCTTACTCAGCGAATCGAGTCAACCGCGCGAATGGTTCATCTGGCTGTACGGGCACGTACCACAAATCGCTTCGCGGAGCTTTGCACCGTAGCCTGACAATAGCCGTAACGCCGCGCCTGGATCGTGAACGGGATCAAAGCTGCGACGATGTGGCCGAGGCGTTGGGACTAAGCCGCGCGGCATTATTGCGGCGCTTTGAGACGTAAGGCATTGCGGGATGAGGATCGCAAACGCATTGCCTTTCAAGACCACCTTTTCTATGCTGCGGGCGCAAAGCAACCACTTTCCTAACTTCTGCAGCGGCAACTTTTTAAGGAGACCATTATGTCGAAACGACTTGATCGGCGGAACTTTCTTGCACAGGCCGGTACCGCCGCGGCCACTTCCACTTTGTTTACGGCAAACTCTTACGCGCGTATCGCAGGCGCGAACAATCGCATTCAGATGGCGATCATCGGTGCCGGCGGACGCGGCAACAGCGTGATGCGCAGCTTTTTGAGCTTCAAGGACGACGTCGAATTTATCGCGGTGTCAGACGTTTACGAGCCGCGCCAAAACAGCACGCTCAAGGCCTGTCGCGAAGGCAGCAAGGCCACCGTTGATTACCGTCCCATCCTCGACAACAAAGAGGTCGTAGCTGTTTTGAACGCTACGCCTGACCACTGGCACGGACCCGTGTTGATGGATGCGGTGAAAGCGGGGAAGGACGTTTACACCGAAAAACCTTTCTCGCTGACCATCGAACAGGGCGCGCAAATGGTCAAAGCCGTACGCGCGACCAAACAGATCGTACAAGTCGGCATGCAACGCCGCAGTTCCGACGCCGTGCGCGGCGCGAAAAAACTGATTGACGAAGGCATGCTCGGCGACATCGTCATCGCCCGCGCCCAGTGGTATTGGAGCCGCAAACCGATGTCGTTGAATCCTAAGCTCGAAGGCGCACTCGACTGGGAACGCTTTCAACAAAACGCGCGCAAGAAACATCCGCTTGATGCCAAGCGTTTTCTGAACTGGCGCAATTTCATTGATTACAACGGCGGACACATGACCGATCAGGGCACGCACCTGATGGACGTGATTCAGTGGTTCTGCAACAACGGCAAGCCGCCCGTCTCGGCGGTGTGTCAGGGCGCGGTGATGAAACACAAAGGCGGCGATGCGCCCGACACGTTCAGCGCCGTGTATGAGTATCCGTCGTTTATGGCTACGTGGACGTTGTGTTACAGCAACTCTTACCACAACGGCTGGCAAATCATTTTGCAAGGCAGCAAAGCGACGATGGAATTGGATGACGACGGCTACCGCGTTTATCCCGAACCGTGGGAATCAACCAACAAAATCCCCACGCCACTGCACGAATTCAAAGGCGGCATTCCGACCGAACCGCACGTGCGCAACTTCCTTGATTGCGTTCGTTCGCGGCAGGAACCCAACGCGCCCGTCGAAGTCGGCCACAACGCCGTCAGTGCGCCGCATCTCGCCAACCTCTCGATGTGGCAAAAGCGCCGCGTGACGTTGAGCGATGATGGGACGACGACGGCGAAGCTGTAGCAGGAGGCCATATGCCTGAATTAAAAGTCGAGACGATGATTCATCAAATTGCCACCTTGCCGTTTGGTGATCTGGTGCATTTGCGACAAATGATTGATGTACGCCTCAAGTCTGAACCGGCGCTGGAAACAGCGCCGGTTCACGACGCGGTTTTTGTTGCGCCGATATCTGAGCCTGATCCCGAACCGAATCGCCGTTGGTTGAAAGAGCATCAACACGAATACGCGGGTGAGTGGATTGCGCTTGATGGCGACCGGCTGATCGCACACGGGTTGGATGCCGCCGCCGTTTACGCCGCCGCTGATGCCGATGGCGCTTATTTGCCGTTGGTGACTTACTTACTGCCCGCTGATACGCCGCCTTTTGCCGGAGTTTGAAGATGGCCGAACAACTCACTTTCGATGTCAAACACATTTACCCTGACGACGTAGATGGAATAACGCTGGAAGTCATTTTGATTTCCGGGACAACCTCGACGCGCACCAAAGCCAAGCTGGATTGCGGCGCCGACCATTGCATTTTCAGCCGTGAGGTCGGACTTAAGCTGGGGATTGATATTGAGAGCGGGCTGCCGAAACGCATGAGTTCACTGACTGGGACTCTCGATACTTTCGGTCATGAAATCACGATTCAGGTGGCGGGTATTGCGCTACATTCAGTGGTCTATTTTGCCAAGCATGCCGGGTTGCCACGTAACTTACTGGGACGACACGGCTGCATTCGGCAAATGTTCGTGGGGCTGGTTGATTACGACAACACGCTCTATCTCTCACCTTATAGCCGATAGTTTTTGACCGCCCTCGCTGAAGCGGTTGCTTCACTTCCGAAATCTCAGTCTCCTTCGCTCTTAGACAGAAATAATTTTCCGCCAGTTCGTTCTGCCCAATAGTCGTGTTGTAATTCCATCAAGTCGCGGAAGAAAACATCTGCAAGCCGCGTCTAAAGACAAGCGCAACGATTCCCCCTGCTGGCGAAAACTGCTGACATACAAAGTTCGATATGAAGCTTCCGCATTACGGATTGTGTGGGTTGTTATTGTGTCTCTTGAGCGCAGCCGCAATGGCGCAGACCGCTTCGACCAATGACGCAGCAACTGGCGCGACAAGCAAGTCTAAAGCTGCAAAAAATAAGCTCATTCCGCCGGAAAAAGCCGTTCCCATTGCGATCGCGCGATTCACCGCTCCGCCAGCGATTGACGGCAAACTCGGAGACGCGGCGTGGCAGACCGCGACGGTTTTCAAAGATTTCGTCCAATCCAGTCCCGGTGAAAACATCGCGCCTTCTTATCCCACCGAAGTCCGCATCGGTTATGACGACAAACATCTTTACTTCGCCTTTCGCGCGTGGGACGAAGCGAGCAAGGTGCGCGCGACCATCGCCAAACGCGATGACATCTGGAATGACGATTTCGTTTGGGTTTCGCTCGATACGTTTAACGACCGGCGCAAGGCTTATGTGATGGCGTTCAATCCGCTGGGCATTCAGGCCGACGGCATCTTGAGCGAAGGCGGTTTCGGCGAGAACGAAGATTACAGCGTAGACCTCGTGATGGAATCGAAAGGCGAGGTGATTGACGACGGTTACACCATCGAAGCGAAGGTTCCGTTCAAGTCGTTTCGCTACCAGATCGGCAAAGGCAAAGTGTGGAACCTGCACTTGCAACGAGCTATCAAACATAAAAACGACGAACAGGATTCGTGGATGCCGATTGCACGCGATGTGAACGGCTTTCTCAGACAAGCCGGAACCATCACCGGCATCGAAAACATTTCGACCGAACACAACCTCGACATCATTCCTAGTCTCACGATCTCAGAAAGCGGTCGTCGCGTATCGGCATTGCCCGCAGGCGTTTCGTCACCCAACAATCCCGGACGTTTCGTCAATCAGCCGTTGAATTTCGATCCGGGCGTGACGGTGAAATATAGTTTGACGCCGAACATCACGCTTGATTTCACGGCCAATCCAGATTTCGCGCAGGTCGAAGCCGATCAAACCGTCGTCACGGCCAATCAACGCTTCCCGCTGTTTTTTCAGGAACGCCGCCCGTTCTTTCTCGAAGGCATAGAGATTTTTCAGACGCCGCTGCAACCTGTGCATACGCGCACGATCATTGATCCTGATGCCGCGACGAAAATCAGCGGCAAGCAGGGACGCAATTCTTTCGGACTGATGCTGGCGGCTGATCGCGCGCCGGGCAATTACAGTCTGGACGAACGCAACGATCCTGAAAGACGACCGGAGATTGAAAAATTTCTCGATCACAAAGCCTTCGTCGGTGTGTTGCGCGTCAAACGTGACGTAGGCCAGCAATCCGATTTCGGATTGATTGCGACGAGTTACAACTTCATCGAAAAGCACAATCACTTGGGCGGCTTCGACGGACGTTTCAGCTTGAGCAAAGCGGCTACGTTTTCTTTTCAAGCGTTGGCAACGAATTCGCGCCGGTTCTTTTACAGTCCCGACGAAGACCGCGACATTTTTCGCACGGGCAACGGCTTCGGTTATGTGGCGAATTTCGATTACACCAGTCGCCGCTTCGGCATGTTCGCGCTGAGCGAAGGCCGCACGCGCGACTATCGCGCCGATGTGGGTTTCACGCGCCGCACCAATTCAAACTTCAGCGGACTCTTTGCGCGCATCAGCAGCGATCCCAAACGCAACACCAAAGCGCGTTTGCAATCGTGGCGGATGTTTAATCGTGTGATCGTCAATTACGACTGGCAGGGGCGCTCGCAAGCGACGAATGCAGGCAGCAACATCTTCCTGCAATTTCAAAAACAGTTCAGCATCGGCTTTGGCGCGAATCGGCAATACGAACGCGCCATCGAAGAAGAGTTCGGCGCGAAACGTTCACTCACCCGCAGCGGAGCTTTCTTCGGCCACTCCGAACGCAGCGCGCACGGTTACAGCGCGTTTATGTTCGGCCAATTCAATCCGAGCAAAAAGTATTCGTTGAGTTTCGAGACGGGGATGAATACGGCAGAGATTGATTACGATTTCGGCGCGGGGCTGCGCTTTCCGCGCGTGAGTCCGGCGGCGTTGGCAAACCCTGATGCCGCGCGCGATCCCGGTGCGGGACGCGGCTTCTTTCTTAACGCCAACGTCGCGTGGCAGCCGACCAATCCGTTGCGTTTCTCGTTGGATTACACCAAGAGCCGTTTGCGGCGTTACGACACTGACCGGCTGGCTTACGATGACAACATCTTTTCGTACCGCACGACCTATCAATTCACGCGCTTTCTGTTTGCGCGCAGCCGCATTGATTACTCTACGTTAGGCGCGCGGGTGCGCGGACAGTTTCTCTTCGGCTGGACGCCCAATCCGGGTACGTCGTTTTATGCGGGTTATAACGATGATTTGAATTATCGCGGCTTCAGTCCGTTCACTGATCGTTACGAACCGGGACTGCAACGCAACGGGCGGACGTTTTTTCTGAAGATGTCTTACCTGATTCGACGGAGCATCAAGTAAAGAGGCGTCTGTTGCTTTCTGAGGCTGGCGGCCTGCGTTAGACTTGCGTGCCTCGATAAGACATCGGCTGAACCAAGGAGTTTTGATGCAAACCCTGAAATATGTAACTCAAGTAGACACACGCGGCAGAATCGTTTTGCGTGAAGTGCCGCTCAAGCACGGCGTTGAAGTAGAAGTAACCGTCTTGTCGCGTGAAGAACCGGCCAGTGAAGACTTGTCGCGCGCTGCCGAAACCAGTCTGAGTTTTTGGGACAATCCGATTGATGATGAGGTTTGGAATGACGCCTGAACAACGCACTATTGTGTTGATCCCCGTTCCCTTTAGCGATTTCAGTTCGACCAAGCGCCGTCCGGTTTTGGTGCTTTCAACCACCGCGCACAACCTCCGCTCAGAAGATGTGTTGGTAGCAGCCATTACTTCCAAGCTTACACGCCAGCGAAATTCGATTCGCATCACTGCCGCCGATCTCGAGCAGGGAACGCTCAAACGAGACAGCCTCGTGCGCGCCGACAAAATTTACACGTTGAGCAAGAGCCTGCTGTTGAAACAGTTTGGTAAACTCTCAGAAGCCAAGTTCCGTCGCGTCTTGAGCGCGCTTGATAAGGTGTTAGGTCGTTAGCAGGAAGGGTTCTTACCAACTCGTCAGCCCCAACCGTTTGAGCGCGTGCGCCGTGGGGTAGCCCGTTGCCGGCAAGCCATAATTTTTCTGAAACTCCCACATCGCGGCGACCATGACATCGTCGTAAAGGCCGTTGGGTTCAGCCGTATAAAAACCGCGCTTCGCCAATTCATATTGAATTTCAAACACGCGCTGTTGCGGAATGCTGATGTCTTTGCGCGCAGTGGGCGGCGTGCCGGTGCGCGTGACGATGGCACCGTATGAAGGCAGCGGGCGCAAATTGGGCAAGGCTTGCAATTGAACGATCTGCGGTGAGTCAGGCTCGATGACTTCGATGCGGTCGGGTTTGGCGAGCGGCAGTTTGGGTGCGTCGGCGATGCGCTCTTCGGCCTCTTCTTTCTTTTCTTCTTTTTTGTCGGCTTTGGGTTCGTCGTCGTAGTCAGCCACACGCGGACGAAGGCGACGCGGCGCGGGTTCTTCTTCGCGCTTGTCTTCGCGTTGGGCGACGATGAGTTCGGCAGGACGTTTTGGCTCCAGCGGTTTTAGTGTGCGTTTGGTTTCCGCTTTTGCATTGATCGTACGCGCCGATTCCTCGACGGGCTTGGTCAATACAGGGCGGGTGTCTTTGCCGAACTTGCCTTTGCGCAATCCATCATTGGCATTTAATTGCTGTGCTTTCGTGTTCACGTCTTTCGCGGCGAGTTTAGCCGCAGTCGCAGGCTTCGCTTTCGTCGTGAGTTGAATGGCTTTCTCACTTGCGACGGTTTTGCGCGTCGTCGTGAGTTTGGCGACCGCGACAGGTTTGGCGGCGGCTTTGTTAGCAGGCGCGCCGTTCTTTTTCGCTTTTGCGTCTTCTTTGGCAGGTAAGGGGCGCGCAGCCGCTGCGAGTCGGCTAGTCAAAACCTTGACGGTTTTGACCGGCGTCACGGTCGCAGGGACGATGGGCTTTTTGCTTTGCGCGAATGCGTTGCCAACTAATGCGGCAGCCAGTAACAAGGCGATGTAGCTTTTCTGTTTCATTATGGCACCACCTTTCCGAAGTAGAACAAGAGGCCATCTTGTTCTACGGGGTTAAGGCTTATCGAACGAAATAAACATACGCGGCGTCGGCTCAGTGCCGGGCCGATAGACTTGCAGGACTACCGGCTGGCCTGTGCTGACGAGCGCGAGCGCGCGTTTGAATTCGTCGCGCGTTAAAACGGTTTTGCGATTGATGGCTTCGATCACGTCGCCCGCGCGCAAACCCGCGTCGTCGGCGACGGAGCCGGGCGCGACCTGCGCGACGTATACGCCTGCGATTTGATAGACCATCTTGCTGACGCCGAGTTGGCTGGCTAATTCCGCAAAGCCGATGCCGACCGATTGCGTAACGCCCATCGGCGCAGAGGCGCGCGGTTGCAGCGCGTTCGGGGTTAGCGCATTGGATGACAACGTGGTCGTCGGCAATTCAGTACCGGGACGACGTGCGACAGTGACGTTGAGTGTGAGTTCGGCGTTGTTGCGCCAGACGCGCAAGGGCGCGACGGTTCCCACCGGCGTAGAGCCGATGCGCCGCATCAGGTCTTTGTCATCGCGGATGAGTTCGCCGCGAAAGCTCAGGATGATGTCGTTGAGCTTGAGTCCGGCTTGCGCGGCGGGGCTGGCGACGGTCGAGCCGTTGACCGAAACCATGTCGTTGATATTGCTGACCAGCGCGCCGCGCGGTGCGGGCAAGTTATAGATGTTGGCGATTTGCGACGTGACCGGATCGGTTGTGACGCCTAGAAAGCCCCGCGTGACGACGCCTTGCTTGACCAGTTGCGTATAAACATTGAGCGCCTCGCGCGCAGGCAGCGCAAACCCGACGCCGTTGTAATCGCCGGTTGAGGTGGCAATCGCCGTATTGATGCCGATGACTTCGCCCGTGAGATTGATGAGCGGCCCGCCCGACTTGCCCGGATTGATCGCCGCGTCGGTTTGCAAAAAATATTGAAAGCCGCGTCCCGAACGTTTGTTGAGTTCGACCGATTCGCGGTCTTTGGCGCTGATGATGCCGGCGGTGACGGTCTGGCTCAGATTGAAGGGCGAACCGATTGCCAGCACCCATTCGCCGACGCGTG
>JABFSD010000507.1 GCA_013140935.1 Acidobacteriota bacterium | reverse complement strand
TCGCTGGTTCGATCCGGCGGCCTTTGCCTTGCCGGCGGCCTTCACCTTCGGCAATTCGGGGCGCAACGTATTGCGCGCGCCGGGGCTGGTGAATCTGGATTTCCTCGTCGGGCGCAACTTCCGCCTGACAGAAACGAAGCGGCTGGAATTGCGCGGCGAGTTCTTCAATCTCACCAATACCGTGCATTTCGGCAGGCCGAACGCTACTATCGGTTCGCCTCAGGCCGGGCGCATCACCGGGACGGCAGCACCAAATCGGCAAGTGCAACTCGGGCTGCGGCTCGTGTTCTGATAAAACTTCGAGGCAATCAAATGGAAATCTCCCGGCGGCGTTTCATCTCCCTGACAAACGCAATGATGGCATGCGCGGCTGTTCGTCCTGCTGGGACAGCCGCGCGCGTTGCGCCTTCAGCCCAAACGCGGCTCATCCTGCTCGGCACCGGCGGCGGGCCGCGTCCGCGAAAAAACAGCTACCCTTCGTCACAGGTGATTCTCATCAACAACCAGGCTTACGTGGTGGATTGCGGCGATGGTGTGGCTACGCAACTTGCCCGCGCCGATGTGCCACTGCCCGCGTTGCGTCACGTCTTCATCACGCACCAGCACTCCGACCACAACGCCGATTACGGCAACCTGTTGCTGCTGGCCTGGGCAAGCGGATTGCAAACGCGCGTAGACACCTGGGGGCCGCCGCCTCTCGCTCGGATGACGCGATTGTTTTTCGAGATGAACGATTACGACATCAGGACGCGCATTGCAGATGAAGGGAAGACACCGCTCGCGCCCCTCGTGCATACGCACGAACTGAAGCAAAGCGGCATTGTCATGCAGGACGAAAACGTCACGGTCAGATGCGCGCTGGTAGATCATCCTCCGGTGAAACCAGCCTTCGCCTACCGATTCGATGCGCATGACCGATCCATCGTGATCTCCGGCGACACCCGCTACTCAGACGCGCTGATCAAGCTCGCGCAGGGTGCTGACGTACTCGTGCATGAAGCGATGTACGTCCCAGCGGTTGAGCGGCTGGCGGCGCGCCTGCCAAACGGAGAGGCGTTAAAGAAATCCATCCTCAGCCATCACACTTCGATAGAAGACGTTGGCCGGGTCGCCGAGGCGGCGGGCGTGAAGACGTTGGTACTTTCGCATTTCGTACCGCCCGACGACCCGCACATCACAGATCAGATGTGGATTGACAGCGCGCGCACCACCTACAAGGGTCGCATCATTGTCGGCAAAGATTTGCTGGAAATCTGACTTATTCAACGCGTGGTCTCCCCCGTATACACCCTGGGCGCACAAGGCTTCACCACAACTTCCAAGCGGGTTACTTCGTCCAAATCTCAAGTTCATCAAGCAACGCCTGCGCCTCTTGCAAGTCCGCCGTGGCAAAGCCTTCGGTGAACCAGCCGTAAATTTCAGCGAGCATTTGCCGCGCTGCTTCGCGCTTGCCCTGCTGCTGCCACAAGCGCGCTAGGCTCATCGTGGCGCGGAGTTCCCAGGCTTTCGCGCTCTGCCGCCGGGCGATCTCAAGGGCCTTGCGATAACAGATCTCCGCTTCAGCTTGTGCCCCACTTGCCTGCGAATCGCTGGCAGCGGACTTCAGCAGCAACTCGCCTTTGATGCGCCAGAGTTCGGCTTCCCAGACACGCTCCCCAGTGCGTTCGACCTGCGCCAACGCTTCCGCGATGGCAGCCAGCCCTTCCACACAACGGTTTGCCAGCCCGAACAATTCGCCCAGGATTGCCAGATAAGCGGGCAGCGCCAGCGTCACGCCTTTGCCACACAAGGAGGCAATCGCCTGTTGCGCCCGCTCGAGCGCTGCTGCATTCGGCTCCTGATATGCCAGCGTCAAGGCATTAAAAGCCGCAGCATAATTGAGCATGTCTCCCAAATCGTACTCCTCGGCGAGCGCCAACACTTGCTCAAATTCTTGCTGGCTGGACTGCCAATTCCGCCGCGTGTGAAGGACCATCCCGGTCGCCAGATGAGCGCCACCCAGACTGAAGGGATGAGCGGTTTGCTCGGCCAGCGTGACGGTTTCCTGCGCCAGCGCCAGGGCGCTGTCTGCATAGCCCAGCGTCCATAGACAGTAACTCTGATGACGACGCGTGGTAATCCCCAGGTCTTCGTTAGAGACAGAAAGATAAGCTGCGTGGTATTCCCGGCGATCCAGCGCGAGCGCGCGTTCTCCATATTGATGGGCGGAGACAAGCTCTCCCTGGTAATAGGTGACAAAGGCCTGACACATCAAGACCCTCACCAGCAGCGCCGGGTTCTGGGATTGCTCCGCCAATTGCAGCATCTGCTCACCCAATTTCTGCGCCGCTTTAAATTCGGCTTGGAGCGCGTGATAAGGCCACACGCCGCTCAGGGCAGCAAAAAGCCGGGGATCATTGCCCACCTGCTCACACAGTTGTCTGGCCCGGTTGAAGGCTGCCCCGGCCTCTGGCGCGGCCCAACTCAGGACGGACTGTAACGAGAAGCCCAGCGTCAATTGCAGGCCCAGTTCCCGTCCGTCGCGCTCCGGCGTTTCTGGCAATTTGACTAACCCTGCCAGCCCGCGCTCGGCAAGCTGCACCGCTTCCCGATGCGCATGAATCTGCGCCGCATTACGTGCCGCCTGCCAAAAGGCATCGCTGGCACGCGCATAGTCCCGCGCCGCTTCCCACAGCAGCGCCAGTTCATTCGCCACGCTCGCGCTGCGGGCGCCGTAACAACCTTCGAGCGTTTGCGCCACGTCGCGGCTCAGCGTGGCCTTGCGCGTGGCGCGCAAACTGGCATAGAGCGCGTTCTGATACAGCACATGCACGAAGCGATACCGCAGCGTCAGCGTGCCATTCGGAAACTCCGCTTCACTCGTCAGCTTCACAACGGCAAAGACCCGTTCCAGCTTTTCCAGCCGCTCCTCGATTTCGTTCGCATCCAGACTCAGCACCTGCGCTACGACCGCCGAATCGAATTCGTAACCTTGTACGCTCGCCGCCGTCAGCAGCTTGTGGTCGTCTTCGCTCAACTGCGCGAGCTTGCGTTCGATCATCCCGCGCACTGATTCAGGCAACGCGCGTTCGATGTCCGGCAAGGCTTCTGCCAGCGTCCACGTCGCGGGGGCTTCCGTCAGCGACGCCGTAGCAAAGGTTTCCATCAGTTCGGTCTCAGGCAGCAACGGGCTGACGTCCGCGCGACGAATCACTCCACGGTCGCACAAGTAGCGCACCAGGTCGGCCATAAACAACGGACTGCCTTCCGTCTTCGCGTGAATCAGTTGGGCAAAGTCGGGCGGAAACGCATGGCGCGGAAATTCGAGTGTGAGGTATTCGGCGATTTCGGCTTCCGTCAAAAACTCCAGCGATAATTCCCGACAGGAGCCTCGTGCCTGCAAATCCGGCTTGATCTGCAAGAACGGATGTTTTGCCAACAGCATGTCCGAAGGCCGGTATGTCACCACAATCAACACACGCAACGCATCGAACTTGCCCGCCAAAAAGCTGAGCAGATCAATCGTCGAGACATCCGCCCAATGCAAATCGTCAAAGAACAAGACCAGCGGACGCCGCTCGGCGACGGCTTGCAGGAAGTTGGCGAGTTCCCGCTTCATCCGTTCCTGCGAAGCCGCTTTGACTTCGGCCAGCAGCTTTGCATCGGAAAAATTCTCAGCCGACAGCGGCGCCACCTGCGCGTACCACGTTGCCGCCAGCCGCCGCATCAGTTGCGCCGCGCTGCCCCGCGCTTCGTCACC
>JABFSD010000062.1 GCA_013140935.1 Acidobacteriota bacterium | reverse complement strand
GCCAGCGCCATTTCAGCGACGATCAACGCGCCGCGCAATCGTCCGCGCGCGCCGCCCTGCCCGCTGCGCCCGCCCTCTTTTAACGTATCGTGCAAATTGGCGCGCGTCGCTTGCCACGACGGAATCAAGCCGAACAACAAGCCGGTTAAAATGGATACGCTCAGCGTGAAAAGCAGCACACGCCAATCCAAACCGATTTCATGCGAACGCGGAATCTGAATTTGCGTCATGCGCGACAACAGCCGCACGCCTAACGCAGCGAGGCCGAGTCCCAGCAGTCCGCCGATGAGCGCGAGCAAGACGCTTTCGGTCAACAACTGTCGCATGATGCGCGCGCGGCCTGCGCCCAGCGCCAAACGCACGGCGATCTCGCGTTGCCGATCGGCGGCGCGCGCGAGCATCAAGTTAGCTACGTTGGCGCAGGCGATCAACAAAACCAACCCGACTGCGCCGAGCAAGACCCACAGGGCGAACCGCACATCGCCTACAACCAGTTCATTCAGCGGTTGCAGCAACAGGTTCCACTGCGCGCGATTCATTTGCGGCGCATGTTGTTTGAGTACGTGGTCAGACAACGCATCCATCTCGACTTGGGCTTGTGGCGTAGTCAAGCCCGCGCGCAAGCGCCCAAAGACCGAGAGGTATTCGTTCGTCAAACGATTGGCCTGCAACTGATCGGGCGTGAAGGTCAGCGGAACCCACAAGTCCGGCATACGCCCCATCTCACGTCCGAACTGAAAGCGCGCGGGCATCACGCCTACGACGAGATAGTTTTCGCCATTGAGCGTAATCGTGCGATTGACGAGGCTTGCGTCTCCGCCAAAACGGCGCTGCCATAACGCATTGCTCAAGACGGCTACGCGCTGGCGACCGTCCTGTTCTTCTTCGGGCAGGATGACGCGCCCGTGCGCCGCCGCGCCGCCGAACAACGGAAAGAAACTCGCTGTGACGGCCATCGCCTGCAACTGTTCGGGTTCGCCGCCATCGGTCAGGTTCAGGCTGCTGCCGGTCACCGCGGCGATTTGCTCGAAGGCTTTGGCCTGATCTTTATAGATCGTAAACCCGAACGCTGAGACCGAAGCCTTGAGATTGATTTGCGGATAGTTGTGATTGAGTTGCACCAACCGCTCCGGCTCAGGATAAGGCAGCGGACGCAACAGAATCGCATTCACTGCGCTGAAAATCGCCGTATTCGCGCCGATGCCTAACGCCAGCGTGATGATGGCAATCAGCGTGAAGCTGGGTTGTTTGAAAAACAGGCGCGCGCCATAGCGCAGGTCTTGCCAGAACGTTTGCATTGTTTTTGCTCCTTTTGCAGGTCTGTCTAATGTGAAGTTGCAAGCAGTCAGTGATGTTAGCCGCCTCAAGGTTTCAATAAGGTTTCAGTCCGGTCAGGTGCGACCTGCCATAACTCAATCGGAAGCCAGATTAGGCTTCCCACTTCATCGTTACGAAAAAAAACTGCGGGCAAGTGCAAAAAATCAATGTGGTTGATATGTGGTGGATTGTGTTGGATATCGCATTGGCGCAACGAAAAGCTCAACGCGCGACAACCGCATAACCGTCGGGCAACGTAGTGACCAACGTCTCAAAGGTTTTCCCTTTGGCCCAATCAGGCGCTTTCACCTGCCAGCGTAAACTTACACCGCCGCCTTGTTTTTCGACGCTGACGGTTCCGTGCGCGAGCTTCTGCTGATTGGATTGGTCTATCTGAAAAGTGACTGTCGGCTTGCCGCCCGAAGCGAAATCGAGTTCAGGAGAGAAAGCGATACGCATCATTTGCTTGCCCTGACCGAATTGCAACGCACGCAACGCCAGCCCTTCGGCGGCGACGCGCGCATTCAACGTAAGCGTGCCGTCGCTTTCAGTCATTGTGACTTCGTCGCCACGCAAGGCCGTCACGCGCCAGCGGCGTTCGCGTCCGAATTGATTGGTCAGCTTCCATTCCGCGCCTTCACGCAGGCTGTCGGGCTTGAGCGTCACGCGCCACTCTTCGCGCCCTAACGCAATCGTTCCGCTGTGCAATCCCAACGTGAGCGAACCCCGATAGCCGCTGAAATAAGGCGGCGAACTGCGTTCCGGCCACGGTTCGGCTTCGATCAGTTGATTGTCGAATTGCACCGCCGTGCCTGCGCCCGCGAGCGTACCGAGGTCGCGGTAATTCAAGCGCACCCCCGGCACGTTGCCGAGCGGCGTCAAGCCCGCGCCGCGTTCCGAAGGTTCGCTCGCCGGAATGAACCGCCAGCGAATGACTTGTCCGTGTTTGTCGCGCAACGCCACGCCGTGCGTTTGCCGTCCCGCTTCACCCGCTATGGCCTGGTAATCAATCGCGGCGAGATGCGCTTCCCTGCCCGCTTGCGTCAACGCTTTTACTTTCGCTTCGGTGTTGGCGTACCACACGCGCCGTCCGTCTTTCTCGACAAGAATCACTTGAGCATCGCTCTTGCTGATGACGGCTTCGATTTGCGTGTAGCGCGCGTGGCCGGTGAGAAATTGCATCAAGTAAAGCGGCGCGTATTCGTATTCGATCAACAGCGGCACGATGGGCAGCGGCACACGGGTTGGCTGTTGCTGCGCTTCAGCAATGAACAGCGGCGCAAACAGCAACGCGATGACACAGCCGATAATTCTTTTCATGCCTTCACCTCTCAATCAAAAGTTGAATCGCAAGCCAAGCTCTACGCGGCGCGCAGGCCCCGCCGCATTGGCGCGATTGAAAATGGGCGACAACAGCACGCCGTTTAGCCCCAACGGATTGGTGCGGTTAAGCAAATTGCTCGCTCGCGCATTGAAACTAAGTCGAAATTGCCGCTCGCCATCCGGCTTCGTTTTGCCCAAGCCGAATGTGCGCGTCAGATTCACATCGAGTGTCGCCGTCGCCGGATTGGTTCCTGCATTGCGCGGCAGCGAACCGTTAATCGCCGTCCCGTCCAACGCGCCGAACGGCGTCAGCACCGCGCGCGGGTTCGCAGCGTCAGTCAGGGCAGGCCGGTCGTTGAATACGCCGTCGCCGTTGTTGTCGCGTCCCGTCGTCACATTGAAAGGCGTGCCCGACGCCGCGTTGAGCGAAAACGAAGCGCGCGCCTTCCACGGCAGATTGAGCAACACCGTCACAAAACCACGATGCCGCGCCATCCAGAACGGACGCACCCATTCGCCGCGCAAGTCGTAACTCGATTGCGGCAACGATTGCGGCGTATCGGCATCCGACCAAAAATCGAAGTTGAGGTAGCCCGAAAAAATGTTGATGTGTTGGTTGACCGGCTGAGTGACGCCGAAGAAAAGTACGCGCCCGGCCAATTGCCCGCTCGACTCGAATTGCAACAGGTTGCCCACTGCGCCAAACGGACGCAGCGCAGTCAGCGGATCGGTGTGAATGGCACTCAACAATGGCGCGTTGAGATTGCGCGAACGCAACTGCGCCCACGCGCGCGACCAACTCGCACTGAACGAAATGCGCCAGCCGCGCGGCAATTGGCGCTCAAGCTCTACGCGCCATTGCATCGAAGCGGGCGGACGCAAGCCCTCATCAAAACGCCGCACCGTCGCAATCGCGCGATTCGCCGCGCCTGCGGCAAACGGATCAGGAAACGCAGCCGCATCAATCAACAACTGTTGCTGCCGCACGCCGTCAAGCCGCAGCGTTTCGAGCGCGAGCGATTCGCCGACGCGGTCGTAAAAGATTCCTGCTCGCGCGCGCATCACCCACAGTTGTTTTTTATCCGGCGTAAACGCTAAGCC
>JABFSD010000781.1 GCA_013140935.1 Acidobacteriota bacterium | reverse complement strand
CAAGGGCTAGGCGCGCTACGAACGCGCCGCGCGAACCGCCCAGCGCCAGCGTGCGTGTCGGTTCTTTGAATTTTTCGATAAAGGTTTGTCGAACGATCAACAGGTTGCTGACACATTTCGGGAAGTCATAACCACACGCGCCGCGCGTCGTACCGCCATAAGCATAGCCGTTCGCCAGCAGCCATTTGACGAGGTTCGATTGATTCGCACCGCCGCCATCCAGATCGAGAATCAACGTGCCGTTCCATTGCGCCGGTTGCGTGACGCGCCACGGCGTCGTGTCAGGCAACGCACCGGAAATCGTTTCAGGTGCTTGCGAAAATGCGGTTACGGCCCAGATCACAAGCCAGCAGATGACAAGAAGTTTTTTCATAACTGATGTTACGCCACGAGCGTTTAGTTGCTGCCGCGCGGTTTGAAGCCATTCATGCGCAAATACTCGACCATTTGCCCGTAATGATTGGACGAATGCGTCAGCGCGTAATTCACCAATTTCATGCGCGTCATCGGACTTTTCCCAAAAGGGTTTTTGTGCGGCTGAAAGGCGTTCTTTTCGTCAATCGAAGCGACCGCCTTGCGCAAGTAAGCGTATGAATCCTTAAGATATTTGACGATCTCCGCTTTCGTCCGCGCGGCATCCGGCCCGCGCTCATCCGCTGCGTCGGCAGGCACAGGCTCATCCAGGATGGCTGCGCTGAACATTTGAATCGCCGCGCCGACGTGTTTTACCTGCTTGGCAAAATTGCGCACGCCACGGAATTCGCCATTGGTTGGCGCAAAATTATATTTATCTTCCGGCATGTCTTCGGCGATCCCCACCAACTCTTTTTCAGAATCGCTGACCCACCCATTGATTTCCTGACTGACCGTGTGTGGCGCGACCGCCTGTTGCGCTGTTTGCGCGCTGGCAAGGCTGACCAGTAAAAACACCGTGACCCAGCCCCCAATGAAGATTTTCATAAGAATCTTTCCTCCTCAAAGTTATCGTTTTTTGCCTTGCGGTTTAGCTTGCGGCGAGCCGGTTACTTGGTTCCTCATTGGCCTTGGGCCGGCTGCCATAGCTCGACCTTGTTTCCCTCTGGGTCAATGACCCAAGCAAACTTCCCATACTCTGAATCGTCAACTTTCTCGAGTACGTTGCAGCCTTCTTCCTTCAAGACCTTGACCAGGGCGTGCAGGTCATCCACTCGGTAATTGACCATGAAGGAAGCATCGCTCGGAGCAAAGTGCTTACTCTCTTGCGGATTGATGAGCCAAGAAGTTGTGCCTGCCACCGGCTTGCCGTCGTCGTCAGTCCAGTCGAAGGCCGCTCCGCCCCAGGCTTGAACGTCAATTCCCAAATGTTGCTTGTACCAAGCCTGCAATGCCGGAGCGTCTTTAGCCTTGAAGAAAATACCGCCGATGCCAGTAACTCGTTTCATGTGATTTTCCTTTATGTTTGTGATTGTTGATCAAGTGGTGGTTTTCAGTTTACCGCCCATCATCGCCATGGGAAGTAGCAGCGCCGTAAAAATAATGTGATACCAAAGGGGAACATACGGCCAGGACATAGCCACCTTCATTAAACCCATTGCCAGCAGCAGAAAGCCGAGGACGAGCGGCGCGCGTTGGTTTCCACGGGCGATCAGCGCGGCCAGAAATCCAGCCAGCACCGAGACGATTGAACCAAGGACAATATGCGTGAGCAGCATCCTCGTGTTCGCAGTGAACTGACCGCCATTCTCAATGGCCGCCTGGAACGCGGCTTGATGAGCGCTGAACTCCGGCCAGAGGGCCGAAATAATCTTCTCGCCTCCGAACCACAATATCGCCCAGGCAAAAAATCCGGCAATCACGCCCAACACGATTCGTACCATAAATTTCTCCTATTGATTTCGTTGAGGCCGAAGCCTCGTCGCCAGATAACCGCCGAATATCGTGAGCGGCATCAGCGGAACCAAATATGCCGCATGGTACCAGGGTGGATAATCAGCCCAGACACTCACATTTACTTTCCCCAAGTGGATCGGCAAGTGGATCGGTGCCGATAGCAGGAAGAAAACGACGGCAAGCCAATAGCTTGCGATACGTGCGCCTTTTGCGGTTGCGGTGGCAACAGCGCCAGCCGCTACAGTGCATACCACACCTACCATGAGCCGCGCTAACAGCATTGGCAGCGTGTAAGCCTTGGTTGGTTCAGCGAGCGCGTAGGATGACGAAACGGTTCGTAAAAGAAGAAACCCAGCGCCACCGATGACGATCCAGGTTGCGAACCCGGCCAGGATGGCGGCGGCTATGAGGTACCACTTGGTTGTCGTTGATTCAGACATTGAACCCTCTCTTGGTTATACCGCACCCGATGCAGCCCCATCTTTCAAAGATGCTGGCAGAAACGCTGGCAGAAACAACAACGCCGATACGACAAACAGCACGACGAGAAACGCATTCAGGCCAAACCCGCGCGCTACTGCCGCTGTCCAGGCAGTCGTAGGAAGGTTGCGCAGCAACACCATTGCCAATACAAACGCTTCAGCGAGCGCCGTAACGAACAAGGCGCGCGCCATGCCCGCTGGCCTGAAGCGCGCTATGACCGCGCCGATGAGACATACAGGAGGCACTACGAAATACATCACAGCCGCCGGATTGATGTCATCGGCGGCGCTTGGACAAAGTTGATCCAGACGACGCGAAGTGATCATTTCGAGAAGCTTGGGCTAGCTTCTCAATCAATTCGTCTGGAATCGGGTTGCTCGGTGAAAACGTTACACCAGTCTTGGTCGCCTTCAGTCCAGCCTCCGCAATGTCGCCAGCAAGAGAACTGATTGAACCGGGAGACACGTAAATACCGCACTGCTTGGTGAAAGCCGCGTAGCCGGCAACTATCGTCTTCCCAATCCTGAAGCCAGGCATGTTGTATGCAATGATCTCTTCCGCGTCGACTAATGTACGCGAAAGCTGCGCACGCAAATTCTCCAGCAACGGACGCAGGTCTTCTGGGGCCGCCGCGATGTAAGCGTCATGATCGGATGCTTTGGTCATCTTCAAGTCCTTTCTATCGTTGCTTTACCGTCCGAGATGGGTCGAAAACAGACGTTCCCGCTGACCTCTCGCTGACGCCTAAATGATTTAGGCGGAATGCTTAAGTTTGTCTATAGCGATACAGGTTTCGCTATAGACCAATTATTTCGCTATAGAAAAACAAAACGTTTGTCTATCGCGAAAACTCACATCGCTCGACGTGAGTTGTATATTCAAGTTAAGAGCCTGTTGGGAAATTCAGATGGTGAAGTTTAGCTCCGTAGGAGCGGAATGTTTATAGCGACGATGGTCGGTAATTCTGCAAGCTACGTAGGAGCGAAATGTGCAGATGCCGCTCCTGCCGGAGCTAATCAGCTTATTCGATTCATTCTATAAACATTCCGCTCCTACGGAGCTAACCGCCGCAATCAGAGTTTCTCAATAGGCGCTAAAGCACGCTCAAAAAATTGACCAAATCTACTTTGTCCTGTTCGGTCAATTTCATATCAAACCGCCGATCATAAAAATCAACCAACTCGCGCAGGTTTTTCGCCGAGCCATTCGAGAAATAAGGCGCGCGGGCGGCGAGTCCGCGAAACTGTCCCATCACGATGGAGCCTACGTCGGCGCACTTGCCGGTGATGAGGGCGCGTCCGGGGTCGTTCGTATAAATCGTGCGGCCTAGATAAGGATGCGGCAGCGCGTCTTTGTGGCAGGTGACTTTGAATACCGGCAGTTCAGCCT
>JABFSD010000335.1 GCA_013140935.1 Acidobacteriota bacterium | reverse complement strand
GCGTTTGAGAAAGCGAGCAACGCGGAACTCGCGCCGAAGAAGTATGAAAACACATTGGCGTTTATGTTCGAGTCGCGTTACGTGTTTCGCACGACGGCCTTTGCGCTTGAGACGACTGCGTTGCAACAAGATTATTGGGAGTGTTGGCAAGGCTTGCCGAAAAACTTTGGCAGGCAGGAGTAACGTGAATGGGCTGGGCGACCGGATACATTGCGAGATTGAAAGAAGGCGAGACGGTTTCGTTTCGTCCGCGCGGCAATTCGATGCAAGGCAAAATCGAATCAGGCCAGCTTTGCACAGTTGAACCCGTTGATGCCGTGACGCTCGAAATCGGCGACATCGTGTTATGCAAAGTCAAAGGCCAGGAATACCTGCATCTCATCAAAGCCATGCAAGGAAAACGCTTTCAGATCGGTAACAACAAAGGACGCATCAACGGCTGGATCACGGCAAACGCGATTTATGGGCGCTGTGTCAGTGTTGATGATTAGCTCAAGCAAAAGGGGAGCACCTTATTGCTCAAGATGCGCACGCACTCCATCGCACGTCACAAAAACACGGGAGCACGCAGCCGCTCCCGTGTTCGCTCAATCGTTTTAGATGAAATCGTTAAACAGCGATTCCAGATACTCCTGCCGTCCGCTGCGAATGGTTTTGACTTCACCCAGTTTCAGCGCGTAAGCCTCAAGTTCAGCAAAGTTCGATTTGCCCTTTTCGATCTTCTTGCCGAGTTCGCTGTCCCACGAACTGTAACGCTGTTTGACGAAATCGGCGATGCGTCCGTCGTGGCGGATGCGTGCCGCGATTTTCAGGCCGCGCGCGAACGTATCCATCCCCGCGATGTGCGCCAGAAACAAGTCTTCCGGCTCGAAGCTCTCGCGGCGCACCTTCGCGTCGAAATTCAAGCCGCCCGTCGTGAAGCCGCCCATCTTCAGCACGCATAGCATGACGTGCGACGTGATATACAAGTCGGTCGGAAATTGGTCGGTATCCCAACCCAATTGCCAATCGCCCATGTTCGCGTCAACCGAACCCAGCGCATTGGCGGCAATCGCGGTTTCGAGGTCGTGTTGCATCGTATGCCCCGCGATTTGCGCGTGGTTGGTTTCGAGGTTGAGCTTGAAATCTTTCATCAGTCCGTATTGCCGCAGGAAGTTCAAGGTTGTCGCGGCGTCGGTGTCGTATTGATGTTTCGTCGGTTCCTTCGGCTTCGGTTCGATATAGAACGGGCCTTTGAATCCGATCTCTTTTTTGTAATCCACGGCCATGTGCATAAACGCGCCGAGGTGATCGAGTTCGCGTTTCATATCGGTGTTGAGCAGCGTGAAATAGCCTTCGCGCCCGCCCCAGAACACGTAACCTTCGCCGCCGAGTTCGTGCGTAACTTCCAAAGCCTTTTTGACCTGTCCCGCCGCATAAGCGAACGCATTCAAATCAGGCGAAGTCGCCGCGCCGTGCATAAAGCGCGGATGCTGGAACAAACACGCCGTACCCCACAGCACTTTTTTGCCGCTGTTCTTTTGCGCTTTGGCGAGTTCTTTGACGACGCGGTCCAGGTTCTTGTGCGACTCTTTGAGCGTCTTGCCTTCGGGGGCTACGTCGCGGTCGTGAAAGCAGTAATAGTCAATCTGCAATTTTTCGAGCAGTTCAAAAAACACCGGCACACGGCGTAGCGCGTTTTCCATGCTCTCACTGAAATCATCCCACGGACGCACCGCCGTCGGCATACCGAAAATCTCAGCGCCGCGTCCGCGCATCGTGTGCCAATAGCACGAAGCAAAGCGCAGATGTTCGCGCATCGTTTTGCCTTCGACGAGCTCGTCGGGGTTGTAGTGTTTGTAAGCGTAATCGTTGCGCGTGTCAGGCCCTTCAAACTTGACCTGCTTGATTTTGGGAAAAGCGTCAGCCATGGGAATCCTCTCGGTGATGTTGATTTGATTGAACTGAAGAACGTTCAGTTTTAAGACGGCGCGCAGACTACCACATTCAACGCCGTCGAAACATCGCGCGCGAAACTGTTGCTTGACAGTGCGCGCGGGCTTCCGCTACTTTCCCCGCTCATTTCGCAACCATTCAACCCGTCATGCTGCATCAGTTTTGAAGCCAACGTTTGAACTGGACTTCCCTGCTGCAACCCAGACAACTAAGGAGACATTATGAAAGAAGGCATTCATCCCAAGTATCATCCGGTCGTATTTCAAGACACTTCGACCGGCGACAAGTTTCTGACCCGCTCGACCATGAAAGGTGAAAAGACCATCAAGTGGGAAGACGGCAACGAATATCCCCTCGTTATCGTAGAAATTTCGAGCAGTTCTCATCCGTTCTTCACCGGCAAGCAAAAACTTGTAGACACTGCGGGTCGCGTCGAACGCTTCCAGAAAAAATACGCGAAGAAGACTGTCTGACATGCAAAGGGTTACGCATACGATCAAATTCACGGGACTGTCTGTCGCGGCGCGGCAAACGGTCACGGTGTGCGTACACCTTTAGCTCGCTCATCTCGTCGTAGCCACAGCGCATCCCTGTGTTTAGGTTTGTAACTTCAATGCTACAAATGCTACAACCAGCAGGTTCAGCGTTGTGGCTTTCGTCGTTTGCGCCACCGTTTCCCACATTCACTTGGAGGCCGCAATGAACACCCAAACAACTACCCCCGAAAAAGAGATTATCGTCGGCGGACAAGCCGTACTCGAAGGCGTGATGATGCGTACGCCCAATGCTTATGCCGTGACCGTGCGCCGTCAGGACGGTACGCTCGTCTCGCAATCAGCACCGTTGCAAAAACTGTCTGACAAATACTGGTGGGCGAAAATTCCGGTGTTGCGCGGCGGCGCGGTGCTGATTCACTCGATGATGCTCGGCGTCAAGGCGCTGAACTTTTCAGCCAACGTGATGATGGAAGAAGAAGAGGAACGCGGACGCGCTGGCGTGGCAACGACCATACTCAACACATTAGCGCATACGCTGATGATTCCAGTGAACGCTTTGAACTTTTCCGTTTCATCGGAAGGCGAACCAACGACAGACGCCAGCGGTTCCGCGCAAGCCAAAGCCGTAGCGGCAGGTTCGCTCGTATTCGCGCTGACGTTCAACATCCTGCTTTTCGTCGTCTTGCCGTTGTTGCTGACGAACGCGCTCTTTAATTACTTCGGCTGGACGAACGCGCCATCGGTCACGCCCATCGCCGACGGCGCGTGGTATCAAACCGCATGGGCCACGTTGCAGGCGTATATGAAACCGGTGCGCCCCTCGATTGAATTCAATCTCGTAGACGGCGTTATCAGAATGTTCTTCTTCCTCGTGATGATTTACAGCTTCTCGAAAATGAGAGACATCCGCCGCGTGTTTGAATACCACGGTGCCGAACACAAAACCGTCTTCGCGTGGGAAGCGGGCGAAGCGCTCACGCCCGAAAACGCGCAACGCCATCGTCGCCAGCATCCGCGCTGCGGCACGAGCTTCCTGATGCTGGTCGTCCTAGTTTCGATCATCCTGTTTTCGGTGGTGAAGTTCGATTCGCTCTTGCTGAACCTGCTCACGCGCATCGCACTGATGCCGGTCATCGCGGGCATCTCTTACGAAATCATCCGCGCGGCAGGCAAAAAAGAAGCCAGCGCGTTTTTCTCGTTCATCACCAAGCCCGGCATCTGGCTGCAAAACCTGACCACGCAGGAACCCGACGACTCGCAACTCGAAGTCGCCATTCACGCACTTAACGAATCGCTTAAACTCGAACCTGTGGAAG
>JABFSD010000068.1 GCA_013140935.1 Acidobacteriota bacterium | reverse complement strand
CAATCGGAGAACTCGAATCCCATGCTTAAACTCATCAATAAAACCCTGCTGGCCCTGTTCCGTGTGATTTTCACGCTCGAATACCACGGCTTGCATCACGTACCCGCACAAGGCGCAGTCATCGTCGCGGGCAATCATCCGTCTTATCTCGACCCGATTCTGGTCTTCCTGCCTTTGCGGCGTCCGCTGCGTTTTATGGCGTGGGACGCGCTCTTTCGCATTCCCCTTGCAGGCCAGGTGATGCGCGCGCTCGGCGCTTTTCCCGTTGATTTGCGCAAAGGCAAAGGCGAAGCCGCGTTTCAGCAAGCCTTAAAGGTACTCAACGACGGCGAAGCCCTCGGCATCTTTCCCGAAGGCCAACGCTCTGAAACCGGCGCATTGGGCGAACTCAAAACCGGCGTCGCACGTCTCGCCATCGCAACGAATACGCCCATCGTGCCGGTTACCATCGGCGGCGCTTCGCGTGTCTGGCCGAAATGGAAGCTGTTGCCCAAGCCCGCCAAACTCGTCGTGCGCTTTCACGAGCCGCTCACGCTCGACGCCGCCGAAATCGCACAACGCGGCGAAGAAAAGGAATTCCATCAGGAAGTGATGCAGCGCGTCGCCACGCGCATCAATCGTTCGCTGCAACCCGCCTTGCACGAAGCCGCGCAACTCGAACGCCTTTACGCCCAGCCACCCTCGAACATTCGCACGTATGAATGGGCTCCGTTGTTGGCAGCGTTAATTGGCACATTCGTCTCGCTCAAACGCGACCTTTGGTCTTCGCATGGCTCGCACCTCTGGCTGCCCCTCGCGGCGTATTACTTTTATCTTGCGGCGGATTTGCTTTTCCTTAAACCGAGTCGCACGGCGAAATGGTTACGCAACTCGATGCCAATCTGGTTGATCGTCGTGTGGCATACGTGGCTGACGCACGCTACGGGCGTACCGTTCGGTGAGTTCAACTTGCTGTTGGCGATTAGCCTGGTTGCTACGTTCTTCGCGTTTTTTTACGAAGACTATTACACGCTGCAAAAGTTCGTACGGGGCGTGGTCGTGAGTTATTACGCAGCGCTGTTGCTGATGGTGTGGTGGCCGCATCCGTTGGCGGTAATGACCAGCCTGATCATCTTCGCCGTAACTTTCTGCATGCGCTATCAGATATTGGCGCATCGCTGGATCGCCGCCGCCGGAGCCTTGTTACTCAGCGGCGCGCTCTGGCTGACTGAATTTCCGCGCGCGACACTCGCGCCATTCGCGCTGTTGCCCTTCGTAGTGATGGTTTACCTGCACGCATTCAGTGCCGTAGCGTATGACATCAGGAAAGCCGGAATCGTCACGAGCGATGCTGCTGCATAGGTGAAAGGTTACTCGTCCAGTTTGCGCCACTCACGCCCTTCGCGCGCCAGTAACTCATCCGCCTCTTTCGGCCCATAAGAACCCGCCCCGTAATTCGGAAACGAACGGGGCGGCAGCGCCGACCAAATATCTAAAATCGGTTCGATGACGCTCCAACCGGCTTCGACCATATCGGCGCGTTGAAAGAGTGTGGCGTCGCCTTCCATGCAATCGTAAAGCAAGCGTTCATAACCCGTGCTGGGCGTGCTGCCAAAATAGTCTACGTAATTGAAATCCATCTCGACCGCGCCCATGCGCATGATCGGGCCGGGGACTTTCGCGCCGAAGCGTAACGAGATGCCTTCGTCGGGCTGGATGTGAATCACGAGGCGATTGGTGCGCAAACTGCCAATCGAAGTGTCGCGGAACAACACGAACGGCGCTTTTTTGAATTGAATGGAAATTTCCGTCACGCGCTTGCCCACGCGTTTGCCGGTACGCACATAAAACGGCACGTCGGCCCAGCGCCAGTTATCAATCATCAGCTTCATCGCCACAAAGGTTTCCGTCGTCGAATTCGGCGCGACGTTTTCTTCGTTGCGATAAGCGGGCACGCGCTCGTCGTTGAGTTCGCCCGCGTCATATTGCCCGCGCACGGTGTCGGTCAGCACTTCTTCAGGCGTGAAGGGCGAGAGCGCGTGCAGAATTTTGGCCTGCTCGTCACGGACGGCGTTGGCGTCGAACGAGATGGGCGGTTCCATGGCGGTGAGCGAGACGAGTTGAAACAGGTGATTGGGAATCATGTCGCGCAACGCGCCGGACGATTCGTAATAGCCGCCGCGTTTTTCTACGCCGACGGTTTCGAGCGCGGTGATTTGCACGTGGTCAATGTAGCGGCGATTCCAGATCGGCTCGAAGATGCCGTTGCCGAAACGGAAAACCATGATGTTTTGTACGGTCTCTTTGCCGAGGTAATGGTCAATGCGATAGACCTGCGGTTCGTCCAGCACCTGTTTGATTTCGGCATTGAGCGCGCGCGCCGAATCGAGATCGCGTCCGAAAGGTTTCTCGATGATGACGCGCCGCCATTTGCCATCCTCTTCTTTGGTCAATCCCGCCGCGCCGAGTTGCTGAATGGCCGGGCCGAAAAATTGCGGCGCAATCGCCAGATAGAAAAAATAATTGCCGTGGCATTGATGTTCGGCGTCGGCCATCTGAATCAAGGCTTGTAAGCGTTGATAGAGCGCCGCGTCGTTCAAATCGCCGTGGGTGTAATAAATACGTTTGAGAAACCATTCCCACAAATCGGCTTCGACGCCGTCAGAGGCGAAGGTTTTCATGTCGGCGCTGATCTGTTCGCGGAAGGCCTCGATGGTGAGTTCGTTGCGTCCGGTGCAAACGATGGCGAATTCGCGCGAGAGCAAGTTGGCCTTCGCCAAATTGTAAAGCGCGGGAAACAGTTTGCGTTTCGTCAGGTCGCCGGTCGCGCCGAAAATCACCATTACGCAGGGTGGCGCGGGATGATTGGGAGACTGCAAATAGCCGGTGTTATTTATGGGTTGAGCCATTTTGATTTTTTCGTTTGGAGTTGTTGCCGTTTGTATTTTTGGATGCGGGTGTTTCAGTTTCAGGTAATTCGATAGAAGGATAGTCAAACAGATCAGCTACGCGACAGGTAAAGCCGGGCAAGAGCGGGCTAGTCAGGGCATCTTGCTTGAATAGCGTTTCAACCAAACGTAACTGCCTGAAGCGGCGGCGATAGATTTCAGCGCGTCCCGACCACCAATCGAGAATCCAGTATTCTTCGACGCCGCGCCGCGAATAGAGTTTGAGTTTGGCCTTGCCATCGCGCAGTTCGTTGGTGCTACCGGGCGAAAGAACTTCGATGACGAGTTCAGGCGCGCCGTGCAATTTGCCGTCATCACGCAAGATGTCTTTGAGTCGTTTGAAGCTGCACCAACTCACATCGGGAGCGACGTTGTCATCGTCGGCAAAGATGATACCGGGGGCATTTACGGTTTGGCCGATGCGTGCTTTTATATCCCAACTCATCAACTGAAAACTCACGTTATTGCACGTAAGTTGGTGGTGATAGTGCGGCTGAGTACTCATATAAAGCTCTCCATCAATGATCTCGTAGCGTCGTCCTTCGACTTTTGGCATGACTTCCAGGTCGGCAATTGTCCATCGCAAGGCGGCATCCATCGCGTAATCCTCCGTTGGGAAAAGGTGCATTAAGTTGCACAGCCAGTGTAGCCGCTTGCCGAGAAAACTGACAAGGATTGCGACTTCAGCAAATCACCTGACAGCCGCGCGCTTCGAGTTCGCCCCAGCCAATGGGTAGCGCGTGCAATTTCACCCAGCGCAAATCGAACTTTTCGAGTCGGGGCAATTGCAACAAGTTGGCCGGCAGTTCGCGCAAGGGATTGT
>JABFSD010000900.1 GCA_013140935.1 Acidobacteriota bacterium | reverse complement strand
ACCTAAGAGCGGCATGAGTATCTCGGCTTGCGCGAAACTACGCGCCGGCGCGGGCTGGGCGGTTTGCAGCCACGCTCCGCCCCAGCGGTAAAGCGTGGCGGTGAGTGCCACTAGAGTGATGAGAGAGATTGAACTGATTTGCAACCATTGCTTAAGGCGCGCGCGTTCGACGGTGCGCAAGGCTTCGAGGCCGAAACCCGCCAACACGGCGGCGGCAAAGGCCAAACCAAAAAGTTGGCGATAGGGCGCTCGAAAGAGGTTGTAAATCGGCACGCGATAAAGCGTCTCGTTCATCCACGGCAGCGCATCGCCGAGCGACAGCACCAAAGCAAGCAAAGCCAACAGGCTCCAAAAACAGACTGGCTGCCGATGCTTCGGCAGCAGCCATGCGAGCGGAATTAACAACAACGATGACAAGCCCAGATATGCGTATTGGTATTTGTGCAGCCACCAATAATCGTAACCGCCCAACTTGAATAACCCCGGATGCGCGCCGCCGAAAAAGTACGGCGCGATCAAGGTGAGTAAGCGGCGCGGCGGCATGGAAAACGACGCGAACTCGGAATAGGGAATCGCCAATCGCTCGCCGTGCAATTGCAATTCGCGCGCGGGCAGCAGTTGTATGGCGGAAAGCAGCGCTCCGCCAATGACCATCGTGAGTGCGGCTAAAGCGAAGCGTTTGCGTGCGGGGCGGTCAGTGACGAGTGCGAATAACGAATATGCCGCACAGATCAGACCGCCTTGCCAGGTGGCTTGCGGCAGTCCGGCGAAACATTGCAGCGCGACGAACACGGCTCCCCAACTGCCCCAACGCACAGCGTCGGATAAGTTGGCGGCTTGTCGTGCGCGTTCGAGCGCGAGCAACAACCACGGACACCACACCGCCGCCGCGAGGTAATTGAGTTGTTCCAGATGCGCGATCAGGTATCCGCCGAACGCGAAGGTGAGGCCGCTGAACAAACTGCTGATGCGGCTGAGTCCGAGCGCGCGTACGAAAAGATAAGTGCCGAGCAAGCCCCAGTGATAGCTCGTGATGACGACGAAGTTTTGGGCTACGCCGAGCGGCAACACGGCAAACAACCAGTTGGGCGGATAAAGCACGCCGGGTTGAATCGCTGCCAGCAAAGGCATGCCGCCGAAGGTGTAGGGATTCCACAGCGGCAGCACGCCGGCGCGCAACTGTTCGCCCAGCAGCTTTCGCAACAGGATGCTGTATTGCAGGCTGTCGCCCATCGCCAACAGATTTTCGAGCGTTACCGCCGGGAAGAAATAGACCAACGGCAGCATCACGATGAGGGCGGCAATGATGAATCGGGAGAGCCGAGCGTTGAGCATAGGGCGGTGAACCAACCAAAGCGGTTACACAAAAGCCGCGTCTTCCAACATCGCCTCGGCCAGGACGCCGAGATATTCTTCGTGCGAATAATCCTGCGCGCCGAAATGGCTGATGTGCGCGGTGCGCATTTGGGCGTCGAGCATTTTGAAACCGCGCGCGCGCAAGCGTTCGACCAGCGCGACCAGCGCGATTTGCGAAGCCGACGAAACGCGGCTGAACATTGATTCGCCGAAAAACGCCGACTTGAGCGCGAGGCCATACAGACCGCCGACCATTTGGTTTTCCTGAAACACTTCGATGGAATGCGCAAAGCCGCGCCGATGCAATTCGATATAGAGCGCAATCATTTCTTCGCTGAGCCAGACTTCGTCTTCGGTGACTTCGCCGTGGCGTGCGCAGTGGCGAATCACCTGCTCGAAGCGCGTATTGAGCCTTAACTCCAACTCGGTTTTCTGAATGATCTTGCGCAACGAACGCCGCACGTGAAAGCGTTCGTCGAGCGGAATGACGGTGCGCGGTTCGGCCATAAACCAGTCAATCGGGCCGTACTGGCCACGCGACATGGGGAAATAACCCTGCTGATAAGCGGCCAATACTTGTTCAGGCGTAATTTGGGTGCGGGTTGTGCGTCTTGGGCGAATCACGCGGCGCATTATAGCGAAGGCTCTCACGCAAACAATGCGGGCGTGGCGCAGACTTCAGTCTGCGAGACGTTGAGTGGGCTTTAGTCCGCGAATAATGAATTGCTGCGCTGACGCGCGGACTAAAGTCCACGATACGGGTCACAGGCTGAAGCCTGCGCCACTTCCTGCTTTGCGTGTTCAGCGAGGCAATGGCATTCTCTCGCGCCAGTGGTTCAACTCTCATAGAAACGGATTCCTTCCATGAAAACTCGCTTGCTTTGTCTTTGGCTTATAGCGTTGCTCGCCGTCAGTGTGCTGGCGCAGCGTCCGGTGCTAAATAAACCGGCCGCTCCGCGCGCAGCGGTTGCGCCGCTGTCGTTGCGCTATCAGGTCGCTTTCCCGCAACCGCATACGCATCTTTATGAAATCACCTTCACGCTCGAAAAGGTCGTGACGCCGCGACTGGATTTGGTGCTGCCCGTGTGGACGCCGGGTTCTTATCTGGTGCGCGAATACGCCCGTCACGTGCAGGATTTCAGCGCGCGCGACGAAGCCAACCAGGTGTTGCAATGGGAAAAAAGCGATAAGGCTACGTGGCGCGTGACGACGAATGCCGCGAGTTACAAGCCGCAAACGCTCACCGTGTTTTATCGCGTCTATGCCAACGAACTCGCTACGCAAACCAGCCACCTCGATGCGACGCACGCCTATTTCAATGGAGCTTCGCTGTTTATGTATCCGGTGTTTACTTCAGGCACACAGCAACATGCGAAAGATCAGCCTTATCAGGTGAAATTCAATTTGAGCGGCGCGAGTGCGAACTGGCGCGTGAGTTCGCCGTTGGGACTCGCGCCCGATGCCGATGGTTATTACACGGCGAATAGTTATGACGAACTGATTGATGCGCCGACCGAAATTGGTACGCATCGGCTGATTGAGTTCAAGGTACGCGATAAAGTACATCGCATCGCACTATGGGGCGAAGCTGAAATACCTGACAAACAACTGGCAGACGATTTCGCCAAGATCGTCGAAGAAGGCGCGAAGATATTCGGCGGGCTGCCCTATGAACACTATCTTTTCCTCGTACATTCACAGCCGGGCATCGGCGGAGGCACTGAGCATTTGAATGCCAACGTGAGCATGACGCGGCCTGAGTCGTTCAAAACGAAACGCGGCTATCAAGGTTTTCTTGGTCTCGAATCGCACGAGTACTTTCATTGCTGGAACGTCAAACGCATTCGTCCGCTGGCGTTGGGGCCGTTCGATTATCAGCGCGAGAATTACACAAACAACTTGTGGGTGAGCGAAGGCTTCACCAGCTATTACGGCGACTTGTTGTTGCGGCGCGCGGGACTGGTCGGCATCAACGAATACCTCACGGCTTTGGGTACGACCATTGCGGGTTATCGCCAATCGCCCGGACGCACGCAGCAATCGGCGACGACGGCGAGTTTCAATGCATGGATTAAACACTATCGGCCTGATGAGAACTCGCCGAATACGGCAATGAGTTATTACACCAAAGGCGAATTGCTCGCGTTGGTCTTCGATCTCGAAATTCGTTCGCGCACCAACAACGCCAAGTCGCTCGATGATGTGATGCGATTGTTGATGACGAAATACGGTTTACCGAAGCCGGGCTTCACCGACGCCGAACTCAAGGCGGCGTTCGAGAGTGTCGCAGGAACTGACTTGACGGACTTTTTCACGCGCTACGTTGCGGGTACGGAAGAGTTAGAGTTCGAGCGATATTTCAAATTCGCGGGCATTGAACTCAAAGGCGCTTAACGTGAAAGCGAAGCGTTGTTGACGCCGTTTAACGCGGCGGTGGGGAAGAAGCCGGGCACGTTGGGGATGCGTACGCGGAACCAAAACGACCGCGTCATCATCAGCAACGTGATTGCCGGTACGCCCGCGTATGAAGCCGGTCTCAACGCCAACGACGAATTGCTCGCGTTGAATGGCCGCAAGGTAGACGCCACGTCCATCGAAGCGCGCCTGAATGAAATCCGTGAAGGCCAGCGCGTTACACTCAGCGTGTTTCGCCGCGAACGATTGATGACGTTCGAGGTGACGGCGGTGACGAAGCCTTTTGATGCTTATGCGATGACGCCGTTGAAAGACGCGACGGCGGCGCAAAAGGCTTTGCTGAAAGACTGGGCACGCGAGGGAATGAAGTGAACGAAAAGGTGACCGGGCGAATTGCCGGTGCCGATAGGTTTCATGCCCGGCGCGACGAATGAATTGCACACCTTGTTCACCCGCATGCCACAGTCGTACTCTGAGAAATTTTCATCCAAAGAAACGTGAATTTTTTAACTTGACGTACTGCTTCAGGTGCATACAATTCACCTCGTTTCACGACCTTGAGTTTTCTCAAGGCAAACCTTCACAAACGTAATTTCAGCGGGTTCAGGAGTTTTCTGCGTGCGGTGTCCCATACGCGCACAGGCACTTCCCTACAAAGTGATGGAGAACACTGCATGGCTGAAAAGGGTTTATCGAATTAGCAGTTGGTGTTGATGATGACACTGATTGAATGAATCGAAAGAGGTTTGGTTGAGCGCCGCCCATTCCCATTGCCTGTGGGTGCGTGCCTCCGGCTTTATCCTCTGTTACGGCTTTCCCTCGTTCACGCCGATTTTCGCGCACTTATCTGCCAGCGAAAATTATCTTCACTGCAGTCCGTTCTTGATCTGGCTTTTATTTCCCGCCGATATTTTTCAACCATCTTTTTCAACAAGGGAGCTTGATCCATGGACGACGTAATCGTGTTAATCAATCAAATCGGGCCTTTGCCCTTTAGCGTAACTTTCGACGCGCGGGCTGATGGGCCGGTGACGTTTTTCCTTTCCGGTTCCGCCTGGACGCAAACGTCCAACACAGAGATAGGAATTGGGATGGAACTGGATGGCGTACCGATTGGCAGTGCGGTGATCTTTGCCAATGCCGCCGGTTGCCATATGGCTGTCGTGCCCGTGTTCGTCAGGACCAAACTGACTTTCGGTCAGCATACACTGTCGTTGCTGCCCACCAATGCGACGACTACGACCGATCTCAACGATTTCTTTCACGTATCGTTGCACCTCTAGCTTGATTTCAGTTGCCTTTACGGGAACCGCCTGAGGTAGCGCTACTAATCCGCGCTACTTCGTGCGACTCCGTATGCCGATCTGAAAATTGTCTGGCGGGATTCACGCCCGGATTTCGTATCTCTTAACGAGCGATGTTTTCGCCGATGGGAAGGCTTTGTCTGAAACAACAGACCTAACCGCTGAATTTTTCGGCAGTCGCATTGGTTATGGCCGTCACACTGAGGCTCGTACAACCCGAAGACCAGAGTTTTCTCTATCGGCTTTATGCCAGCACGCGGACCAACGAACTCGCCGCGTGGGGTTGGGACGCAGCCCAACAAAAAGCGTTTTTGGAATTGCAGTTTCGCGCGCAGGAAGCGCATTACGGCGAATTCCCGAACACGGAACACCTGCTCATCTTGAATGACGGTCAACCGGTCGGACGCTTGTTGCTGTCGCGTATGCCTGATCACATTCTGGTAGTAGACATTGCCTTGTTGGCGGAATGCCGTGGACAAGGCGTCGGCGCGTCGGTGCTGAGTCAGGTGTTTGACGAAGCGACCGCGCGCCGTCAAGTCGTGCGCGGACACGTCGCCAAAGACAATCGCGCGCAACAGCTTTGGTGGCGGCTGGGGTTCAAACCGACGGGCGACACCGGCACGCATTACGCCGTGGAATGGCAGCCCCCAAATTTTAATACCCAGGAGGCACTTGATAATGAACCATGACGGTTTGCCCGCAACGGCCTTGGATTCTCTGCATTACGCTGATTACCTGCCGCATCTTCATTCGAGTTTCAGCACGCAATTTGATGAACACACCGCGCTCGAACTCGAACTGATCGCAGTCGAAGAGAAACCGGCAGCACCACGGCAGGAGCGTTTTGTGTTGGTGTTTCGCGCGCCAGTCGGAGCGCCGATTGAACAGCGCCTTTACGAAATGCGGCATGCCCAGTTAGGCCACGGCACGCTCTTTTTGGTTCCTACCGGACAAGACGAACAAGGCATTTACTACGAGGTAGTTTTTAATCGCCGCTTGTCGGCGTCACCCTAAATCGAATTCCTAAACGTTAGCCCCAGACGATGCGATGAATCGCACGTTCGCAGTAGTTCTCAATTCACGGCCAACGTAGCAGCGACATTCCTGAGCGAATGCCGACTGCTTACGTTGATCAGACTTTCAACCCCATCTTTCCGAGCATCCGCTTTGGCCGAGCAGCCGTTGCGGCGCTGCTCATAAAGGAGAAGTCATGGCAGAACCTTTTATTGGTCAAATCATTACGGTCGGATTCAACTTTGCCCCGCGCGGCTATGCGCTTTGCAACGGGCAAATCATGAGCATCGCGCAAAACTCCGCGCTCTTTTCGTTATTGGGAACCATGTATGGTGGCGACGGGATACAGACTTTTGGGTTGCCCGATTTGCGCGGGCGCGTTGCCCTCCATTTCGGCCAGGGGCCGGGGCTTTCCAATTACACGCAAGGCGAGAGGGCGGGCGAAGAAAATCACACGCTGATTGTCGGCGAGATACCTGCCCACAACCATCTGGTGAATGCCAATACTGCTAACGGTACTATAAAGAGTCCCGCTAACAATTACCTGGCGCAGGATAGTTCTTCGCCTTATCTGAACACCGCCAACACCACGATGAATCCGGGTGTGATCGCTCCGACAGGGGGCAACCAACCGCACAACAACCGGCAGCCTTATCTCGTTATCAACTTCTGCATTGCGCTGGAAGGCATCTTCCCCTCTCGCAATTAGTCGCTGCGCGGCTGCTTTCCCGCCGTGGTGTGTGCCCACTGGGCCACACTCTACGGCGGGTTTCATCATTTATCCCTATGAACACACCCTTCCCAACCCGGAAAAGCATTTTCAGGAGGTATCTCATGCGTCTCTCGTCTCCACACTCGAACCTGCCCTCGCGCGCCGCGTCGCGCTTTCACTTGATTGCCCTTGCGCGGCGGCTGAGTCTGTGCCTGCTGGCGCTGGCGGCGCTGGCCGGACTTGCCGCCGTGTTCGTCCCGGCCCGCGCGGGCGAAGCACCGTCGCGCTGGCAGCGCGCCTGGACGCACCTGGTATCCCGCGCGCCCTTGCCGTCCGCCGCCTCCGCGTCCGCCGCGCTGTTTGATGGGCCGACGACGTTCAGCAATACCACTGCCATCGTGCTGCCCACCTGCAATTCCGGCTGCGACCCGACGACGGTTTCGGCCTCGCCTTTTCCGTCGAACATCTCGGTGTCGGGGTTGGCCGGGACGGTTTCCAAGGTGACCGTCACGCTGACCAACATGTCGCAGACTTGCTTTGATGATTACGAAATCTTGCTGGTCTCGCCCACCAATCAGAACCTGATGCTGATGTCCGACGCGAGCGGCTGTCAGGGGGCGTCATCTACCCGAACCTATACCTTCGATGACACCGCCGCTGCCACGCTGGCGGATGAGCCGGTGCCGCCCTCGGCCACGGGCAGTTACAAGCCCACCAATTTCGATCCGGGCGACAACCTGCCCGGTGCCCCCTCGACTTCGGCGAATACGACGTTGGCGGGGGCCTTCAACGGCCTCAATCCGAACGGCACGTGGAAGCTCTACGTCTACGACGATTCGACGGGCGATACGGGGCAGATCGCGAACGGCTGGAGCATTACGATCACGACGGCGAACGCGGCGAACACGACGACGATGTTGGCCTCTTCGACCAACCCTTCGTTCACCACCGCGCCGAGCAATACGACCAACTTCACCGCCACCGTCAGCAGCACCAGCACGGTCAGCGAGGGCACAGTGACATTCACCGACGCGACTTACGGCACGACGCTGTGCAGCAACGTCAACGTCGTCAGCGGGCAGGCGACCTGCAATGCCATCAGCTTCGCGCAGGCCGACAATCACGTCGTCACGGCCAGTTACAGCGGCACGGCCAACTTCGGTGCCAGCAACGCCCAGTTGACTCAGCAGGTGAACACGCATACGACCGTCAATCCAGGCAACAACTTTTGCAACACGGGCGCGCTCACCATTCCCAGTCCGATTACCGGCGTCAACGCGAACGGCGTCGCGCGGCCTTATCCGTCGCGCGTGTTCGTCACCGGCGTAGCCGGCACGATCTCGAAAGTCACCGTCACGCTCAACGGCCTGACGCATACGAACATGGACGATCTTGACGTGCTGCTGGTCGCTCCCGGCGGGCAGAACATCGTGCTGACCTCGGATGCCGGCGGCGATCCGGCCAATACGGGCGTGATGAACGCCAACGTGACCTTCGATGACAACGCCCCGACGGCCATCAACGCTAATACGCCGCCCACCACCGGCTCCTACAAGCCGACCAACCTCAACGACGCCATTCCCGACAATTACCCCGCGCCCGCGCCCGCGCCGTCGGCCAATACCACGCTGGCCGCCGCCTTTAACACCACCAGCGCCAACGGTACGTGGCTCCTTTACGTCAACGACGACGCCAACGGCGACAGCGGACAAATCGCCAGTGGCTGGTGTTTGACCTTTACGACCAACAACGACACGCCGACCACAACCGCAGTCAGCGGCAGCCCCAATCCGTCGCAGACCAATCAACAGGTGACCTTCACCGCGACCGTGACCAACAGCAACACGAACGCCGCCATCACGACTGGGACGGTGAGCTTCGTGGACACGACCAACGGCGTCAGCCTGTGCAGCGCCGTCGCACTCAATGGCAGCGGTCAGGCGACGTGCAATTTCACCTTCACGAGCCAGAGCGACCGCACGATTACGGCGACTTACAGCGGCGTCGCAGGCTCGTTCAACACCAGCATGGGCACGACCGTGCAGCAGGTGAATAACCTGACGGCGGTCAGCGGCAACCAGTTTTGCAATACCGGTGCGATCACGATTCCCGACCCGGCGGTCGGCAACGCGGCTGGCCCAGCCAAACCGTACCCGTCGCGCATCAACGTTTCCGGGCTGGGCACGATCTGTTCGCTGACGGTCACGCTGACGGGTCTGAGCCACACTTCGCCTGACGATCTGGACATCCTGCTGGTCGGTCCCGGTGGCCAGAACATTCTGCTGATGTCGGATGTCGGCGGTGCCACGCCGGGCGGCCCGGTTACTCTGACCTTCAGCGATGCCGCCGCCAGTCAAATCGGCGGCTCGCTCAGCACCGGCTCGTTCAAGCCTTCCAAGGATGTGACGAGCGATACCTTTCCCGTGCCGCTCGGTGGGGCTGCCCCTGTGCCGTCGGCCAACACGACGCTGGCCGCGACTTTTGGCGGCATGAATGCGAACGGCATGTGGAGCCTTTACGTCTCCGATGACTCGGGCGGCGACGCCGGAGCAATCACGGGCGGTTGGTGTCTGAATTTCACTACGCTCAATGTCTCGCCGATGACGCTGCCCAACGCGGTGTTCGGCCAAAATTACAGCCAGATGTTTACGGCTTCGAACGGCACCGGGCCCTATACCTTCGCGCTCGATTCGGGAATGTTGCCGGGCGGCTTTACGCTGACGGGCGATACGCTGAGCGGTATGACCACGAGCGTGAATACGTTCAATTTCGTTATTCGCGCCAACGACACTGCGCCGGGCGGATGCAGCGGCACGCGCAGTTATACAGTGATGGTCAACAAGGCTGACACGACGACGACGATCACCAATAGCGTAGCTTTGGCGACGGCGACGAATATCGGAGTGCCTTACGCGGTGGATTGGAGCGTGACGGTCAACTCGCCGGGCATGGGAACGCCGATGGGAACCGTGACGGTGACGGACGGAACCGATACCTGCATGGCGTCGGTGAGTGCTGGCACTTGTATGCTGACCTCGACTACGCAAGGCACCAAGACCATCACGGCGACTTATAACGGCGATACGAATTTCAATGTGAGTACTTCGCCGGGCGTATCGCATCAGGTGAACTGCCCCAATCCTACGGTGCAGGTGATGAACAATGCCGACAGCGGGCCGGGCAGTTTGCGTCAGGCCGTGATTGATGTTTGTCCGAATGGTTTGATTACGTTTGCGAATACGGTAGTGAGTCCGATTGCGCTGTCGGGCGGTCAAATCACGATTGACAAGAACCTGACGATTCAGGGGCCGGGCGCGAATCTGTTGACGGTGCAAAACACGGCGGCGGCGAGCGCAACCAGTCGGGTCTTTCTGGTGAATTCAGGAGTGACAGCCACCATTTCAGGGTTGACCATCTCAGGCGCAAATGTGTCCGGCGGCACCGCCGGCGGCGGCATTCGCAACCTCGGCACGTTGACGGTCACCGATTCGACTATCTCAGGCAATTCGGCCAACAGCGGCGGCGGCATTTCCAACACGAGCGGCACGTTGACAGTCACCAACTCGACCATCTCAAACAATTCTGCACCGAACGGTGGCAGCGGCATTTTCAACAGCAGCACGTTGAATGTCACCAACGCGACCATCTCAAACAATTCGACAACGACCGGCAGCGGCGGCGGCATTTTCAACAGCGGCACGTCGAATGTCACCAACGCGACCATCTCAAACAATTCTGCCCCAACCGGCAGCGGCGGTGGCATTTTCAACGGTGGCGGCGGCACGGTGAATGCGCGCAATTCCATCATTGCTGGAAACACTGCTTTGGTTGGCCCCGATCTCACCGTCACGTTGACCTCGCAAGGTTACAACCTGATTGGTAACACGAGCGGCGCAACCATCAGCGGCGGCTCGAACGACATTACAGGTATGAGTCCGATGCTGGGGTCTTTGGCGTTCAATGGCGGGCCGACGCAAACCCTTGCGCTGCTCGCGGGCAGTCCGGCGCTCGATAAAGGCAGCGCGGCGAATAATCCTGTGACAATGAGTCCAATTACGACCGACCAGCGCGGACTGCCGCGTCCGGTAGAGTTGGCGACGGCGAACGCAATGGGAGGTAACGGTTCAGACATCGGCGCGTATGAACATCAATGCGCGGCGATCACCGTGATGCCGGTTTCGCTGCCTAATGGCACCGTAGGGTTTGCTTATAACAATCCCGTGAGCGCCAGCGGCGGCACCGGGCTATATATGTTTAGCGTAACCAGCGGTACGCCGCCGACGGGATTGACGCTCAACAGCGACGGCACCTGGAGCGGCACGACGACATCGGCCATGACGTTCAATTTCACGGTGACGGCGACCGATGCCTTTGGCTGTACGGGCAGCCAAGCGTATAGCGTAACGATTGCGGCTTGTCCGGCGCTGACTTTCGGTGCCTTGGCGAATGGCACGATTGCGGTGGCTTACAGCCAGAACACCGGCCCGACAAGCGGCTATAGCTATACGGTAAGTTTCGGTTCGTTGCCGCCGGGGTTGATGTTGAATGCGGCGGCGGGCGTCATCAGCGGTACTCCTACGACGGCGGGCATTTTCAACTTCAAGATCAGCGCGACCGGTTGCAGCACCACAGGCGAGCAAGCCTATACGGTGCAAATCGTTTGCCCGACGATTACGCTTTCGTCCATGCCTGTGGGAACTCTGATCCCCGTGTCGTCGCCGCCGCGCCTTGCTTTGCCTTTCGGTAATGCGGGCGTCAATTACAGTGTGGATATTGATGCTGCGGCTTCACCGAGCGGAATGCCTTCATTCACGTTTACCCTGGTGGCTGGCGCGTTGCCTTCAGGCTTTTCGCTCAGCGCTGCTACGGGCGTCATCAGCGGCAAAACGAATTTCGTCGGGTTCTCGAATTTCACCGTTCGTGCGACCGGGTCAGGCGGTTGTTTCGGTCAGCAAGCCTATCAGTTAGAAACGAAATGTCCGACGATCACGCTGGCCTGTCCGATGTGTTCGTCGCCCGGCGTCTTGCCGAACGGCGTCATCAGTACGGCCTACAACAAGTCGCTGGCGGCTTCGCCGACTGGGACGACTTACCTTTATTCGCGCACGGCGGGCACGTTGCCGCCAGGCTTATCATTGAATTCACTCACGGGCGCATTGACGGGGACGCCGCCGACGGCGGGAATGTATAGCTTCACGGTGCGCGCGCAGGGCTTCGGCACTTGCACGGGTTCGCAAGCC
>JABFSD010000454.1 GCA_013140935.1 Acidobacteriota bacterium | reverse complement strand
TACGACGGGTTTGATCGTCACTTCTGCCGCCACCAGCAATGGCTTCACGCTGAACGTCGGCAACGGCGCGTGCGGTTGGAACCTGACGACCAGCGAGTCATGGCTGTCAGTCACCAGTCCGGCCAGCGGCACGGCACGCACCGTCATCAATTTTGCTGCGACTGAAAATACAGGCGCGACACCGCGCACCGCGCAGATTCGCGTCAACAACCAGCAAAGCATCAGCATCCAGCAAGCCGGACGCGTCGCTGCGGTTTCAGCCGCCAGCTATGCCAACACGCGCGTACTCGCGCCCAATTCCATTGTCTCGGTGTTCGGCGAAGGGATGGCGACCGGCGTGGCAGCAGCGAGTACGATTCCCTTGCCTACGCAATTAGGGAACACACAGGCCACCATCACCTTCACGCGCAACGATCAACTGGTCACGGTTAATTGCCCGCTCTTTTTCGTCTCGCCGGGGCAAATCAATTTGCTCATCCCCGGCACCGTGACCTTTGGCGCGGCGCGTCTCATCGTGCGCTTGAACGGTTCGCTTTACGCCGATCAAATCGTGACCATCGCGGTCATCGCGCCCGGCTTGTTCGCGGCCAACGCCAACGGACAAGGCGTACCCGCCGCGCAACTGTTGCGCGTCAAACCCGGCGGCGTGCTGGTCTATGAAGACGTAGCCGTCTTTGAAGGCGGACGTTTCGTACCGCGCGTTCTCGACGTAGGCCCCGACACCGATCAACTGGCGCTCATCCTTTTCGGCACCGGCTTGCGCGGCGTCACGGCGGTTGATCTCGTTCAGATACGCATCGCCGATCAAGCGCCCGTCACCTTGTTCGCCGGCGCGCAACCCGATTTCACCGGGCTGGATCAGATCAACCTCAATCTCACCGCCATCCGCGCCAGTCTGCGCGGACGCGGCGAGGTCAACCTCACCGGCACCATCGCCGGACAACCCCTTAACCCACTGGTGTTGCGCTTTCAATAACGGCAACGCCATTCACACCAAAGCCCCGCGTCATCCAAGCTGATGACGCGGGGCTTTTTTTAGGCTTTATTTGAAAATAACTTGATGGTTTGGGCGCATCGTTTAGAGTACCGCCTTGAGGAGGTACTCTAAACGAGGCGTCTGATTAATTTATTTCCGAACGAAGTTCCTTCATCGTCCCGTTGCCGCCCTGCTCTCAAAAAACCATAATGCCGCTATGTCACGATTGCTTTGCCTGTTCATCATTGCCTTGTTATGGACGAGTTGCGCCACGCCCGGTCAGGTCGGCGTCAAAACGCCGCAAAGCAATGTGCCTGATTATCCGCCAACGCTTGATGTCACGCCCCCGCGCCAGCAGGCTGGCGAATCAGCCTGGCGCGCGCTCGCGCAGGAACATCAACTGCCTGACACGTTGCGCTGTGATTGTGATCCGGTTTTGCTCACGCCCCGCGCGCTGCCGGTTGAAGCCGCCGGTCGCATTCCCATTGTCAAGAAAGAGGGCTTCACCGACCTCGAACTCAAAGAAGCCTTGCGCCATTTCATCGAAATCCACGCGCGCCTGTTGGGCGTCAATGCGGGCGACACCGCCATCGGACAACCCGAACTCTCGCTCGTCACGCTCAGCCACGAAGGCGCGCTGACTCGCGTCGTCTATCAGCAACGTAGCTTTGCCTATCCGCTGGCCGAAGGCTTCGGCAAGCTCGAATTCATCGTGAGCAAATCAGGCCACTTGTTGCAATGGCACAGCAGCCTGCTCCCCAACGTCACGCTGCCCGCGCGCGCTACGCTCGAAGCCAGCGCCCTGCCCGAACGTTTCGTCAACCGCGAATTCACTTACACCAATATCGCCGGACAACCGCTGCGTTATCGCGTCGCGCGCACCGATGAAGTTTTCGTAAAGGAAATTGTCGTCTATCCGCGTGCGGCTGCCTCACGCCTGACGATTCATCTGGCCTATCCCATCGTCGTTGGCCTCGGTACGACGTGGACGGTTTATGTGGATGCGGTGACGGGTGAAGAGTTGGCGGTTAAATCCAATTTTGTGTCTTAGTGGCTAGTGGCTAGTGGCTAGTGGCTAGTGGCTAGTTAGCGATAACTTCTTCACTAACCACTAACCACTAACCACTAACCACTACTATCTGCCGCCGTCCACGCCAAACACTTCGCCCGTGATAAAACCAGCTTCATCGGAAGAAAGGAAAGCGATGAGTTCAGCGATGTCTTCAGGCGTACCCGCGCGTCTGAGCGGCGTAGCTTCGATGAGTTGTTGCAAGCGTTCGGGCCGCGAGAACTTGTCGTGAAAGGGCGTGAAGATCAGTCCCGGCGCAATGGCGTTGACAGTGATGTTGTATGCACCGAACTCACGCGCTAACGCTTTGGTCAGCGTATTGACGCCCGCTTTGGCTACGGCAAACGGCAGCATGCCGCCGAGGTTGCCGCCGTTTTCAGCCGCGAGGGCGGAGATATTGATGATGCGTCCACTCTGTTGTTTTTTGAATTGCGGCAGCGCGGCTTGTGAACACAAGAACGCACCTTTGAGATTGACGCCCATCACGCCGTCCCACAATTCATCGGTGATGTCTTCGGTGCGCGCGAGTTGCATCGCCGTACCCGCGTTGTTGACGAGAATGTCGAGACTGCCGAAATTGGAAACGGCTTCGTCAATCATACGCACGACTTGTCCGCGGTCTGACACATCGGCTTTGGCGATGAGCGCGTTGCGCCGCATGTTTTGCACATCGGTCACGGTCTCAGCCGCGCCGCGTCCGTTATTCAAATAGTTGACGACCACTGCCGCGCCGTTGCGCGCCAGTGCCAATGCCGTCGCGCGTCCGATGCCCGAACTCGCGCCCGTCACCAGCGCTACTTTCCCACGTAAATCAAAAGTTGCAGCCATTTTTTTCAGAAGTATTTTTTGTCTTTCAATTTTTCCGGCAGACAATCCATGTCCGCCTTTTTCTCAGCAAAGTTGTGGGCGTATTGATAGCCCTTGCCGTAACCCAAACCTTTCATCAAACCCGTCGGAGCATTCCGCAAGTGCAGCGGCACAGGTTCGCTGTGCGTAGCGCGCGCATCCGCCACAGCGGCTTCGTAAGCGACATAAACCTGATTGGATTTGGGTGCGCGGGCAAGATAGACCGACGCTTCGGCGAGCGCAAGGCGCGCTTCGGGCAAGCCGATTTGATGCGTAGCCTGTGCGGCGGCGACCGCTACGACCAACGCTTGCGGATCGGCCATGCCGATGTCTTCTGAAGCGTGATGCACGATGCGCCGCGCAATGAACATCGGGTCTTCGCCCGCTTCGATCATACGCGCCAGCCAATACAACGTAGCGTCCGCGTCAGAGTTGCGAATGGATTTGATGAAGGCCGAGACGAGGTTGTAATGCTCTTCGCCCTGCTTGTCATACAACGCCGCCGCACGTTGCAAGGCTTCCTGCAAGGCTTCGTCAGTGACGATGCGTTGTTGCGCGTCGTCTGGCGCAATGATTCGTGCCGCGAGTTCTAACGTATTCAACGCCGCCCGTGCATCGCCGCTCGTATGTTGTGCCAGCCGCAACAATTGATCGTCAGTGATGCTGACGTTCAGCTTGCCCAGCCCGCGTTCATCATCGGCGCAAGCCTGCCGGAGAATGCTGACGATTTCTTCCGCCGTGAGTTGCTGCAAGACGAATACTTTCAGCCGCGACAGCAGCGCCGCATTCACCTCGAACGAAGGATTCTCCGTCGTAGCGCCAATCAGGACGATGGTTCCGTTTTCGACGTAAGGCAGAAAGGCGTCTTGTTG
>JABFSD010000112.1 GCA_013140935.1 Acidobacteriota bacterium | reverse complement strand
AGCGTGGTCAGGTCGAAATAGTGACGCAGCACTTGGGCCTTCCCCTCCGCGACCTCGAACACCTGGCAAGCCCGAACCACATACGTCTTTCCGGTCCCAGTGATTGTCCCGCCGGGCGTTGGCAGCGGGCCCGTGTGAGTCCCGCGCCAAGTCACCTCCAGTATTACCGTGTTACCGCTGACAAGGGGGCTGTGAAATTCAGCCTTGGCATCTGGAAACGCGGCCGCCCAACCCTGGAAAGCTGCGATGACCTCGTCGGCCCCTCGGATATTCCGCTGTGTAGCGACCTCGTCGTAGACGAATCCAGCAGCGATGGCGGTCTTGAAAGCACCCCAGTCTTTCTGGTTGAAAGCAATCATCGGGGCTTTTGCTACGTCGACAAGTGACTGTTGAGACATGAGTTTTCCTCCTGTTGAAAACATGGTTTGTGAAATCGCCAAGCATCAGATTTTAACGCCTAGACTTGTTGGGCTTTAAATAGACCAATGAAATCCTGCATCGTCAGCGTACCTATCAGATTGAGATCGTCGTCCAGAATCTCGTATAAAAGGCCATCGCTGCCACGAATACTAAAAAGGACTACGGCATCTTGACCCTCGCCGCCACCCTCTCGATGTGGCTCGTCATTCGCTGGGCTGACCGTATAACGACCAACGGGCCTAATTTCCTTAATTGCGCCATTAGCTTCATAAAGACGATGCTCTCCCTGAATAACCAACATGTGATTGAGAACCTTATGCCGGTGAAGAACTATTTGTTGATTGGCTGAAAGCTTGAAAAGCACATCAACGATTTTGTTATTTTCATCAATAGCGAGGATCGAATAGTGCAGATGTTCGATACCTTCAATCGTGTTCCAGCGGATATTGTGATCATCGAAGTTATACGTTGCCATGATTGTTCCTCTCCATTTCTTAAATATGAATGCCTAACAAACGATTCAGCTTCTGCGGGTTTTCCAGCATTTTGGCTTTGTCGCTGACCGCGCCGTTGCCGTCGCTGAGAATCATTTCTTCGGTCAGCATCGAAGCCAGCGCATCAGCATTCAGGTTCTTCATTGCCTTGGCATATTCGTTAGCCAATTGCCGGATTTCCTGTTCGGCTTTGGCGTCCGCGCCGGATTTGGCTTTGGTTGGAGTTTGAGCGACAACCGTGAAGGTGGCCGCCGTGAGCAATGCGATTAAAAGAATTTGTTTCATGGGTGTGTCTCCTTAATTTAGTGAAGGTTGCGATGCAGGTTTTATGCGACAGGAATCACGCCGAGTTGTTGCAACATTCCCAGCGTATCCCAAGCCGCCCAGTCTTCGACGATCTTGCCGTTGACGATGCGGTCTGAAGACGTGCCCGTAACAGTAATGTTTTTTCCGGTCGGCGGAATGCCGTTGAGTTCGCCTTGATGCGTGCCCGTTGCCGTCCAGTGGTAATAGACCATCTCGCCACTGGCCGTGATGTCGCTGATCGTGAAATGCAAATCGGGAAAAGCCGTTTTGTAACGGCGCAGGGCACTTTTGCGCCCTGCGATGCCCTGGCGTTCTTCGGGCGCGGCGTTCGGGTCATTCAACACTGCATCAGGGCTGTAGCATTCATCAATCACGTCGAACTTGTTTTGGTTCCAGCCTTCTTCGATCACACGCCGGGCGATGGCGATGTTGCGTCCGGCCAGGGCGTGCGCGGTTTGCGCGGAGTTCTCAAACAAATCGTTGCGCACCAGCTTGCCGTGTTGGTAGCGGTTGATGTGAACCCAGTCGGAGCCGATGACTTCGCCGGTAGCTTTGACTTTGGCGCGGAAGACGCCGGTGATGAAGACCTTGTCGCCGTGCCCGACGAACTCGCGCGGCTCGAATTGCTCGAACTCATAAAGTTCGTCGAGTTGCCCGAAGAATTGCAGCAGCGCGGCGTGTCCATTGATGCCGTCACCATAAGGCACAAGCGCCTGCGGCGCGTGATAGTGGTATTCGACGTTGTTGTCTACGTGCGTCATCAACTCGGCGATATTGCCTTCATTGAAGAGACGATAAGCTTTTTGTGCGATAGCTACGTTGTTTGGTTCAGCCATGGGAAGCTCCTGGAAAAATGATTTGGGTGTTTGAACGAGAGTGCAGAACAAACGGAAATCGCAGCGTTGACGGAAATGGCTGATCGAGAAGGTTCCGCACCATCCGCGATTTCCGTTTGTTCTGCACTCTCACTAATACGAAATTGGTGAGCAGAAACTGCCACACGCAAAAATTACTTTATTCACGTTACGCACGATCAGGTTTATCGAATCAATTGACTCTCTCTTTGTGCCGGAGGCACAGCAGAGATTAGCCGGTGGTGAAGCTTCAGCGGAACCACCGGAAACGTGCGCACGGCATCCGCGCCCTGAAGGGACGCAAGACCGGATTCATCTCAATGAGCCGTCCGGTCTTGCGCTCCTGCCGGAGCGCGAAAACGATTACGCGGCGGTTCCGGTGGTTCCGCTGAAGCTTCACCACCGGCTAATCTCCCGCGCGCCTCCGGCGCAAAAGGCAGTCAAATTATTTCGTTTTGAGATTGGTTTCTTCCTGCGTCTCGGCTTTCACTTGCGCGTCTTTGGTATAGCTGATGAACGCAATCATCATTTCGTCATACGTCGGATCGCCCCAGCGCACGACTTTCGACGGATCGGGATTGGCCGCGTTGCGCGCCGAGTTATCGAACCACGAACTCACCAGCACGCGCGTACCTTTAGGAAAAGCCATCGGTTTGGCGGGTTCATAAGATTCCTGCCAGTTGAAATCGTAAGCCGGTACGTCGAGCAACAACTCGCGTTGGCCGTTGGGATAAAAGGCTTCGATGCGTTGCGCCTTGCCGCGCACGTGCATGTGCGGCGCAATCGCCGTCACGCTGATGTCTTCGGGAACCGTCCAGCAAGCCGCGACGCGAAACAGCGATGCTCCGGCGGGAATGCGGAAGTATTCATTCGCTACGGCGCGCGTGAATTGTTCTTTCTCTGGCTGGGCTTTCGAGAAAATCAGTCCGATGGACGAGCGATCTTTTTGTGGGCTGCCCGCGACTTTTGAATAGTGCATCTGAAACATGATTTTCGATCCGGCGGCAACGCGAATCGCCGTCCCTTGCTTCAGCCTGAACGGTGGCGTGCCCGGCGCATAAGCCGCGAGCCACGTGATTGCGCCGCCGTCTTGCTTGCCTTCCCAATCGTGGCCCGCGCCGCCGTTGGGCAACGAGCAACTGTCGTTATGAATCGGCGCATCGGCTTTGGTGCGGCGCAAAAATCCGTCTTGATATTTCGTATCGTTTTTTTCGGCTTCAGCTTTGCGCCGGGCTTCTTCTTCTTTTGACAGGTTGGCTGAGGACGCTGCTTTCTCTGTTGGCACCGGGGCTTTCACGAAAGCGATGATGTGATGCACGACACGGCGATTGTCGGGACGCGCTTCGGCCTGTTGCACGTAAACGTCTTCTTTGAAACCCGGATCAACCTCGAAGTATTGATATTCATCCGGCCCGCTGGCTTCGAGCGTGTAAGTCTCAGGAATCGGGATGACCACATCAGGTTGGCCGATGCGCCAGCCGTTGGTGAACGCCGGCGCGGCGGGCAAATCTTTCGCTTCGCCTTCTGCCGCGCCTTGTTCGACCCACGCGGCGATCTTGTCAATCTCGGTCTGCGACAAGCGCGCATCGTTCGCCCATTGGCCGACGTGCGGATCGGCGTGCCAGGGCGGCATCGTGCGATTGACGACTTTTTCCCGGATGGATTTCGCCCACGGACGCACGTCTTTATAC
>JABFSD010000784.1 GCA_013140935.1 Acidobacteriota bacterium | reverse complement strand
GTATGGATGCGTCTTGTCTTCGGCTTCACTGCGTGCGTGCCCGGCTTGCAGCATCAAGGCGTGTTGTTTGGCCGCGTCGGCGTAACTTGCTGCGCCACCAGCCTTGCGATCCGTGCGCAAGACGAAGCGCGCCAACCGCATCGGCGTGCGTGGTTTGCTGAGTTGTTCCCCCAACAGAGTTTCGTCGTCAGCCGCGCGAAAGTTGAGTGTGCCACTTGATTGCCCGAAAGGGCGATAGGTTTCGAGCGCGAGGTTGACAGCCACACGCGTAGAGATTTGGCCTACGATCAAGCGCGAGCCGATGCGCGTCCATTGCAAAGTAAGCGGACGCTGTTCAAAGGGCGAATCCCAATGTACGCGGGCGTAACTAGCACTGGGGCCGCCGTCAGGCGCGACCGGGCCGAGCAAGCGCACGCGCTCAAGCGGCGGCGTGATTTCGAGTTTGGCCTCAGGACGATAAACCAGTATGCGCAAGCCAAATGCCGTAGGCGCATTGGCTCCGTTTTCGGCAATCATCACAAGGCCATTGACGTGCGCGGGGTCATAAGCACCGACGAGTAAGCGGTCTTGTGCGTTCACGACCAACGGTGCGCACAACAGCAAGATTACGAACCAGGTTTTACGACACAAAGGATGCATAAATAAAAAGGCCACCGCTAAAGTTGTGGGTAATGCTTATCAACTTCAGGCGGTGGCCTCACTGCTTGCCAACTCCTCACGGAGCCAGACTTATAACGGCTTGCCGCAGTAATTGCAGAATTTCGCCGTGCGTGAAAGCAGCGCGTTGCAATTCGGGCAAGTGATTTGGTCTGACACAACCGGCGCAGGCGGCGGCATTACCGGCGGGGGCACCGGTTGCGGCGGCGCATACGACTGTGGCGCTTGCGGCGGCGTGTATTGCGGCGGTGGCGGCATGTACGACGCTTGTCCGCCCTGCTGCCACGAAGGCGAAGCATAAGAACTCGGAATCTGTGACGCGCTTCTCACGCCCGCCACACCAAATACGTCACGATAAGCGACCGCGGTAATCAGAAACTGCAACGGATAAGTCACGAGCAAGCCGATGTAACAGGCGAACTGGCCTATGCTGCCGATGAGGCTTACGACAAAGGCGAACAGCGTGAACATCAACCAGTTACCTTTGTTTTTCTCGAAGCTCGTGCGCAAGGCGTCCATCGGACTCAGGCCTTTTTCGACCACCAACGGAATGGCAAAGAACAATAACCCGGCGACAATGAACGCAGGGAAGATGCACAACAACGCACCGCCCATCGCGCACAATATAATCAAAAACATGGTGATCAAGAGATTGACGACCACGTCTTTGCCGGAAAACAAATCGCCGATGCCAATCGCTTCGCCACGCATTTGCTTAAACGCCGTGCGATAAATGCCGCCTAGCATAAAACTCGCCAGACACAGCGTAATCAGAGCGCCTGCTATCCCTACGAGAGGAGCCAGCATGCCGACTGCGGCAGCGGGGGCTTCACCACTCTCGCTCGCCACGCCCGCACCGATCAACAAAATATACATCGGCAAAATAGGTACGATGAGGGCGAGAATGAATACCAGCATCATCGGCACCCACACCTGCCAGCGTTCCGTAAACATTTGCCAACCGCCGCCGATCCATTCGCCCCATTTCACTTCGGGGGATCCGCTTTGTTCCGTCATATCGTTTCGTCTCCGTGTTTGTGAATTAGTCAGTTGTTTGCGCTTACGAATAAGCAACCGTTACGCAGGGGAGCGATAGTCTGTACTCAAAAATATTTTTACGCCGCACGCACGCCGGCGGCCGTCAGATATTCGCGCATCGTTTGCGCGTAATGCGGAAAAGCCACTTCGGGGTCTTCGATTTCAGGATGCCAGCGTTTTTCCCATTCGAGGCAGTAATAGCCTTTATATCCGCCGCGCACCAACACATTTACCGTTTCGCGCACCGGCACGCTGCCTTTGCCTGTCAACACGTAACGCCGGGCCGGCTGGCCTTGCGCATCGAGCTTGCCGGTTTCCGCCACCGAATCTTTCAAATGCGTATGCCGCACATATTTTTTCAACGCCTGCCACGTCGTCTCAGGCTTTTCGCCCGCGACACAGGTGTGATGAGCGTCCCAGAGAAAAGCTACGTTGGGATGTTTCGCGCTGACGATAATTTCGCTCAACAGCGGGGCGTTGGTGAATTCGCCGTGCGATTCGACGATGACTTCGACGTTGCTGCCCTTGGCGTGATCGCCGAGTTCGCGCAAGCCCGCAACGATGCGCGCGATGGTGACGGCCTTTTCTTCGCCTTTGACCAGCGCGTTGGGAAACACCCGCACGTAACGCGCCTTGAGTTGCGCCGCCAGATCAATGAAACGTTTGGCTTCGTCCATTTGGTTGGCACGCTTTTTAGCGTCGGGTTCATGCAAATTCGCCGAAGCGCCGAGGTCGGAGATTATCAAATCGAGCGCGGCTAAATCCTGCAAGCTCTCTTTAAGCTTCGCGCCCGTGAATTGCGCAGCTTTGCTCAAATCCATCTCGGCTTGAATGCCGCGCAACTCCAACGCGGCGTATCCCTGTTTCGCAGCTTCTTCCAAAATGCGCCGCCAGTCCCACGCCGGACAACCCAACGTAGAAAAAGCCAACGGCAACCGTTTGGTTTTCGCCGCCGCCCACGACGACGAACGCATAATCAGCGGCGCACTGATTGCGCCTTGCACGAATTGACGACGAGTAAGGTGTTGCATGTGATTGACCGTAAGAAAATTATCCCGCGCCCATAAAAATGACTGTAACTGCTCAGAGCGGGCGCATACTAATGCGGATGCCCTGATGCCGCAAGACTTTCCCTGCGTAAACGAGCGTGCTAGCATCCGCCGCGTTTTGAAATAGCCTCTTTGCCAAGGCTGTTTTAACACTGAGGAGAGCTGGCAGAATGGCTATTGCACCGGTCTTGAAAACCGGCGTCCGCAAGGGCATGGGGGTTCGAATCCCTCGCTCTCCGTACCAAAGAAAAAGGCTTCCTGATTTGGAAGCCTTTTTCTTTTTCTAAAACGGGGCGAAAGGATTTGAACCTTCGACCTCTCGGTCCCGAACCGAATAAATTCGCTTGCCTGCTCAATCCCTTCTGCCATTTTCCTAATGTTTTTACCATTATTGACTCACGTTATTTAAGCGATTCTCCCTCTTTAGCAGGCTTATATGGGACAGAATGTGGGACAGCCAAGTGGCAGCTTCGCCATTAACCAACACCTACAAATCAGTCATTAACAACATTCGCACAAATGTTGCATGAGTTATCAGCGCAGCCTGCTCATCAGCCTGCATCGGAGCATCGATGGCTAAAAACTTAACAGGATATGTTCGGTTCGTAAACGTTGTTTTTTCGTTGTTCTCCGGTTGACCCAAGAACGGGGGTTGCGGAAGGAGCGTAAAGATTTTTTTCTGACACAAAAGGAAGCCGAACAGGCAAGACGAAAATTCCTCCTGGACTTCGAAGACAAGGGCGAATCGGTTTTCACCCGTGCAGACCCAACTTTTGAGCAACTCGCTGAACGCTATCACGAGACTCGATTGATTCCGGCTGAATATGTTGACGGGAAAAAAGTCGCAGGGCATCGTGAATTGAGCCCCTTGCTTGCCTATCTGAAATCACTTAAGGCTTACTTCGGAAAAAAGAAAATTCGCGCTATTTATTACACCATTGTGATGCTCTTTTAAGGTAAGGGTATGGGTTCCGTCGGAGCGATGGTCGGCGGCAAGGCCGGTGGTTCGTCGGGATGGTAA
>JABFSD010001212.1 GCA_013140935.1 Acidobacteriota bacterium | reverse complement strand
AGTTCGCGCACGCTGAAAGGTTTGGTCATGTAATCGTCCGCGCCCAGTTCCAGCCCGCCAATTATCAGGATGAATTTTTAGAGGTGGATTACGGCAATTTCACCGCCGTCTGTCAGGGACAATCCATCAAGCTCACGCGTAAAGAGTTTTCCTTGCTCGCCATTCTCACGCGCAACAAAGGTCGCGTCGTACCGCGCGAACAATTGCTCGATCAAGTCTGGGGGCTGGAATATTACGGCGAAGCTCGCACGCTTGACGTACACATCAGCGGCTTGCGCAAAAAGCTCGGCGCGTGCGGCCACGGCATCGAAACCGTCATCGGCATCGGCTATCGCTTTTGCGGCTGCACGGAACCAACCTCAGACCAATAACGATGTCAGCAGAACGCCGTCAAATTTTGTTGGTCACGTGCGTCGTCATTGCGATTTTCGGCGCCTACGAAATTGCCAAGACACTGTTGTTTCCGACGATGGAATCAGCCACGTCGCACGTCATCTCTACGTGTGTCGTAGGGCTGCTGACCTTGATCGCCGCGCGTTATGCCGTGTTTTATCAATCCGACTTGCTGAAAGAACGCGAGCGCGGCAACGAACGCTTGCGCGAAACGCTCGCCCAAGCCGAACGCAGCGAAAACCTGTTGCGCTCTACTGTCGAATCAGTCGCTGAAGGGCTGGTCATCACCGACCGCGAAACCAACCTCCTGTTGATCAATGACGCCGCGCGGCAATTGCTGAATCTCGGCGAACGTCCACTCGCGCGCTTAACCGACGTAAGCCGCGACCGCGAAATGCACCGTGCTTTTTCGCAGGTGCTCGACCAGGGCGAACGCGCTGAAGCCCGGCTTGAGTACCGCGAAGCCGTCACGCAAAACCGCCGCGTGTTAAGGCTGCACGCCGCGCCGCTCTATCAACACGAAGGCCAGATTGACGGCGTTGTATGCGCGCTGATTGATATTTCCAAGCTCGAACGTCTCGAACAGGTGCGGCAGGAATTTTTATCGAACGTCTCACACGAATTGCGCACGCCGCTCGCTGCGATTACGGCTTATTCAGAAACCTTGCTCGACGGCGGCCTCGACGACGAAGAGAACGCGCTCCGGTTTTTGCATACGATTCAACGCAACGCCGCGCGCATGCGCGACCTCGTCAACGACATCGCCGAACTTTCCGCCATCGAATCGGGCAACGTCCGCTTGCAACTCGAAACGCTGCCCTTGCGCCGTATTGTGGAAGAAACCTTCGCGCATCTGACACCGCGCGCCGAACAGCAACAAGTGACGCTGCACCACGACATCGCCGAGGGCACTATCGTCACGGCCGATCGTCGTCGCCTCGAACAAATTCTCATCAACCTGATAGACAATGCGATCAAGTTCAATCAACCCGACGGCAGCGTCACGGTCGCGTGCGCGCCTGGCCCGCAAGGCAATTTCAACTGGCTGACGGTCAGCGACACCGGCACGGGCATTCCGGCAGAAGATTTGCCGCGCGTGTTCGAACGCTTTTATCGCGTAGACAAAGCCCGCTCGCGCGCCGTCGGTGGCACGGGACTCGGCCTCGCTATCGTCAAACACCTGGCGCTCGCACACGGAGGCGAAGCCGCCGTCACCAGCGAAATCGGTAAAGGCTCGACTTTCACGATCAAGCTGCCCATTCAACCAGAAACCGCATGAACGAATTCACTCTCGCACTGAAACAACTTCATCCCAATGCCAAGCTGCCGCATCGCGCTGCGACGGATGCCGCTGGAGCCGATCTGTATTGCATTGACGGCTTCACGCTGCAATCTGGCGAACGCCGCGCGATTCCCACAGGCGTATCCATTGCGATTCCGCGCGGCTTTTACGGACGCATCGCGCCGCGTTCGGGTTGGGCGGCGAAACACGGGATTGACACATTGGCAGGCGTAATTGACAGCGACTATCGCGGCGAGATTCTCGTGTTGCTCATCAATTTAGGCAGCGAACCGTTCACGGCCTCAGCAGGCGAACGCATCGCCCAACTCATCATCGAACGGATTGCACTTTGTGATTTCGCGTGGGCTGAGGCGCTGCAGGAAAGCGAGCGCGGCGCGGGCGGCTTCGGTTCAACGGGGCGCTAAATCAATCGCAACGAATTGGACAGGATTTTCAGGATTCACAGGATTTATCAAAAGGTGAGGCAGTCTTACCTTTTCTTTCATCCGGTGAATCCAGAAAATCCTGTGAATCCTGTCCAATTTGGTTGGCAACAAAAAAGAGTGGCGGTTACACATGGTGCGTAACCGCCACTCTTTAGTTTTTGTTTGTACCTGAAAGTTAGGGCAGCGTAATTTCCTGACCGACGTCAATACGGTCGGGATTATCAATGCCGCTCGCTTTGGCGATGGAATGATAAGCGTTGGCATCGCCCAGAAAACGCTTGGCAATCTTGCTCAACGTATCACCCGATTTCACGGTGTATTTCAAACCCGATTGCACGTTCACGTCTACGATCACATCGCTCAGGCTTGCGTCTACGGCTTTAACCGCATCCCAAATCGCATTCTTGCCGTGTTCCGAAGGAACGACGCCGCGAATCAGCAACTTGTCGCCTTCGGCGTTCAGGTTTTGCACGGTCATACCTACGTCGTCGCCCTTGTCGAGCACCGAGTTATATTTAGCTTTCAGTTCATCAAAACTTGCCATTGATAGTTTCCTCCTCTAGGTCTTTTAGTCAGAAGTTTAGACGTATGAAGGCAGATGCCTTCGTTACGAGTGTAATTGCGGTGTGTGGGGGTTCTTTGAACGCGGGGCATACTAATCAAGCGATTAGTTGATGGCAAGAGCCTCAATACCCTAAATCTTCGATTCGTAATTGCACCGGCCAATTCCAGCTTTTGCCCGGCAAGCCGATGCTGTTGTCATACGCAATCAACGCCGTCACTTTGCGGCCTTCCCGATTGAGCGTAATGCGTGTGTCTGCCGGTAAGCTGCTTTGGCGCGCAGTTTCGAGCAGTTGTGCTTTCACGTCGTCAAGATCGAGTTGCTGGCGCGCGGCGCGCTGTACGACGGCACGCGCAGCGTCTTCCATTTCGCGCCGGTGCAGGTAAATCGGCGTGGCCTGCGCCAGCAGATAAACCACAATCACCAGCACGAAGAAAAATAATACGCCTTTGAAATCGAAGCGGCGCTTGCCGCGTTCGGTGGAATTGGGAGTGGGCATGTTACTGAACCTCTAAACCGGGGGAGTCAGTGGGCAGCCAACAACGCACGCACGGCGTTGCGAATGATGGGGGGTGCAATGTCGTCACGAATCGTAACGTCGCCTACGCGCGTCGGCAAGATGAAGGGCACCTTGCCCTGCGCAGCTTTCTTGTCGTGTTGCATCACTGCGATGATGTCGTTGATGGCGAGATCGTTCAAGCGCGGCAACGGACCGAGTGCGGCGACTTGCGCATCAATCGTGGCTGCGTCCGCCGCCGATAATGCACCGGCTTTTTCCGCAATCGCCGTCGCGCACCGCATGCCGTAACCCACCGCTTCGCCGTGTTTGAAACGCCGATAGTGCGTGACGGCTTCAAGCGCGTGGCCTACGGTGTGGCCGAAATTCAGGATGCGCCGCACGCCACCTTCGCGTTCGTCAGCCGTGACGACTTCGACTTTGATTTCACAGCAACGCGCGATGAGATGAATCAACGCGGCGGAATCCAATCCATTCAATCGCGAAAGATTTTGTGTGATGAAATCAGCCAGCTTCGCATCACGAATCACGCCGTATTTCACCGCTTCATACATCCCCGCACGAAACT
>JABFSD010001050.1 GCA_013140935.1 Acidobacteriota bacterium | reverse complement strand
CCCAAATGCAGGCCGCCGAAACGCCTTTGCGTCTTTTGATGAAGTAACTGATGAAGTAACTTTTCCGAAAAAAAGGTACATGTGATTGCGCTGCTCGCGCCCGGCATCCCAACCCGTGCTGTATTCACAGAAACGAGCTTATGCAAAAACCTTTTTCTGTTTTCTTTTTCGTAATGACGCTGGCCGTAGGCTGTCTCGCGCAAACCGGCAAAGCCGATCAGGACTTGTCGCCCATCGCCAGCTATAAAATTGACGCACGCCTCGCGTTCGACGAACGCCAGCGCCCGACGAAGCTGACCGGCAGCGAACAACTCACGTGGCGCAACGCTTCGCCCGACACCATCACGGAGTTGCAATTCCATCTTTATCTCAATGCTTTCAAGAATCGGCAGAGTACGTTTTTCAAAGAATCGGGTGGCAACTTGCGCGGCATCCGCTTTGCCGACGGCGAATGGGGCAGCATTGACATTACTTCGCTGAAAATCGCCAACGGCGCAGACCTCACCAGCCAGATCAAATTCATTCAACCCGACCAAGACACTGAAGACCAAAACACTGACGACCGCACCGTTATCAGCGTGCCGTTAAACAAGCCGCTCAAGCCGAACGAAACCGTTGTGCTGGATATTCAATTCGCCGCACAGTTGCCGCGCGTTTATGCGCGTACCGGTTATTGGGGCAATTTCGCATTGGTCGCGCAATGGTTCCCCAAGATCGGCGTATGGGAAGAAAAAGGTGAGCGCCGCCGTGCCAGTGCCGGTTGGAACTGTCATCAGTTTCACGCCAACACGGAATTTTATGCAGACTTCGGCGACTACGACGTAACGCTCACCGTGCCCGCAATCTATCGCGGCAAACTCGGCGCGACGGGCGCACAACAAAGTGAACAAGCCAACAGCGACGGAACCGTAAGTTATCGCTTCACGCAAAATAACGTACACGATTTTGCCTGGACGATTGACGATGATTACGTCGTAGTAAAACGCAGCTTCAAACCTGCCGAATGGATCAAAGCCGAAGACATCAAGCTGATGAGCGAACGGCTGAAATTAAGGGCAGAGGCTTTTCAATTCGATAACGTAGATGTCACCTTGCTGCTGCAACCCGAACATGCCGGTCAGGCTGAACGGTACTTGCGCGCGGCCTTCAATTCGCTCAAGTATTGCCAGCTTTGGTACGGGCGCTATCCGCACCAGACGCTCACCATCGTTGACCCGCCCTTTAACGCCAGTGGAGCCGACGGCATGGAATATCCGACCTTTATTACGGCGGGTACGTCGTGGTGGGCCAGCGACGATCTGAACCCTGAAACCGTCGTCGTGCATGAATTCGCGCATCAATACTGGCAAGGCATGGTCGCATCGAACGAATTCGAGGAAGCCTGGCTCGACGAAGGCTTCACGACTTATACCGAGAGCAAGTTGCTGCAAACCGTTTATGGCAACAACCGTTTCATCTTTCGCCCGGCGAATTTTCCGCTCTGGAACGTTCCGGTTCAGTTGCCGCACACTGCCTCTTTTCGCATCAACACCTTTCACCAACCCTTCGACGATCCGATTCAAACGTGGGCGTGGAAGTATTACGACGATGACAGCTACGCGATGAATTCTTATTCGCGCACCGGGCTGACGTTGCATACGCTGGCGGCCTGGCTGGGCGAAGAGACGATGGATCGCGTGATGTATGCTTACGCCACACGCTGGCGCTTTCGCCATCCGACCGCCGAAGACTTTTACGCCCTCGTCAATGAAATCAGCGGACAGGATCAATCGTGGTTCTTCAAGCAATTCATGCAAGGCACGGCGACGCTCGATTACGAAATCGTTGGCTTTAAGAATTACAAACCCAGACAAATGCTGGGCCGCGCGGTCGAAGGCGCTGACCCGAATGCGCCGAAAGAAAACACGTTCACGGCGCGCTGCAACGGCGAAGCGTGGTATCCGCATGAGTTTCGCGTCACGCTGGACGATCAATCCATCGTCAAGGTTCGACCGGTGGTTGTGAATGAAACACGCATCGAATATGCGCTCCGACACGAAAAAACCAACGCGCAATGGAACGAAATCTGGCCGCACAATGAACGTTGGCATCGCTTTCGCATTCCGACGGAACAGTCCATCGTCTTAGTCGAACTCGACCCTGAGCGGCGCGTTCAACTCGAAGCCAATCAGGTCAACAACAATTACGTTCAGACGGTGGCGATTGCTTCGACGGCGCGCTGGGCGGGCGGATTGATGTTCTGGTTGCAATCCTTTTTGCAAATGGTCGCATCGTTAGCCTAATGGGAGCATAACGGGAGCCTAACGATTTTTCGGGAAATAACTTTTATGTTCGCCGCTTTCTTTTACGGTACGAAACGCGCCAGCCGCAGCCTCAAGCTGTTGGCGAGCTTGTTCGCGTTCAATCTGTTGTTCGCCTTGCCGCTGATGATTCCGATCTTTTCGGTGATGCAGCTCACGACCACCAATCGGCTGGCGGCGCGCGAACTGATGGCCGACCAACTCAATCCCATCTGGTTCGTAGACCTCATCAACGACCGGCTCACCAACGGCTCGTTGATCGCCTTCGCCACTGAAACGTTCATTCAGCTTTACGTGATCGCCGGTTTATATCTGCTCTTCAATCTGATGTTGACGGGCGGCATCTTGGGTCACTTGCTGCACGACACCGGGCGCTTTTCGATGCGGCGTTTCTGGGCTTTCGGCGGCGCTTATTTCTGGCGCTTCTTTCGCTTGTTGTGTTACGCCGCGCCGTTTTATGGATTGGTCTTTTTCGCCTACAACTTGGCGAACCGCTTCATCGCGCGCGGCATGTCGCGTGCAACGGCGCTCGGCGCTTATCCCTGGTACAAGCTGGCAGCCTTCGCCGCGCTCGTGTTGGGATTGGCGCTGGTCAATATGATTTTTGATTACGCGCGCATTCATACCGTCAAACACGAAGTGCGCGGCATGTGGCGCGCGACGTTGGCAGGCGCAACTTTCGCTGCGCGCAACTTGCACAAGACTTATCCGCTCTATCTGTTCATCGCCGGACTGGGCTTTGGTTTGTATGTGGCTTTAACTTGGTTCCGCGATTCGGTGATTCAAGACAGCATGTTTGCCGTAGGCATCGCTACCGCCTTCGGCCACGTAGCCCTCGTCACTAAGCTCTGGGCAAAGCTTTCACTCGCCACCGCGCAATGCCGCTTTTACGAAGCGCAGCAAATCGAGAATGCCATGTCGCCGGCGCCAGCGGAGCCAGCGTTTGAATTTCGCTCGGCGACTTCCGACCTACTCGACCATGGCGTATTGACGCGCGCGCAAGCCGCTTTCGCCGAACCGGTAAAGCCCGTCGCCAATACCGCACCGCTGGCGCTGACCGCAACGAACGGCTCTGACAAATCATGAACCACGAAATCATTCGGCAATTCTGTTTATCGCTGCCTCACGCCACCGAAGAAGTGCTGTGGGAAAAAGACCTCGTCTTCAAAATCGGCGGCAAGATGTTCGCCGTCCTTCCGCTCGAAATCTCGCCGACGACGCCCGTACAGCTTTCGCTCAAATGCACGCCGGAAGAATTCGCCGAACTCTGTGAACGCGACGGCATCTTCCCTGCGCCTTATGCCGCGCGCTATCACTGGGTCGCACTCGAACGATGGAACGCTTTGCGCCAAGCCGAAACCAAACGGCTCATCCAGGATTCCTATCAAATGGTTTACGAGAAACTCCCGAAGAAAATTCAACAATCGTTACCGCGTTCGTAGTTCCGCCTTTAGGCGGGCAGGTTTCGCTCATCT
>JABFSD010000963.1 GCA_013140935.1 Acidobacteriota bacterium | reverse complement strand
TGACGGACTCAAGCGCGAGGCCGCGTTCAAAGTGACGGAAGCGCGGCATCTCACCGGCTTGCTGCACGTTCATGCCGAACTCGATCAAATTGAGCAGCACTTGCACGTGGCCTTGCGCCTGCATATCGCCGCCCATTACGCCGAAGGTCAGCCAGGGTTTTTCGTCTTTGAAAACCATCGCGGGAATCAACGTATGAAACGGACGCTTGCCGCCTTCGATTTTGTTGTTCGAGTTTGGATCGAACGAAAAGCCTGCGCCGCGATTGTGCAGCAGGATGCCGGTGTCGCCCGCGACCAGACCGGAGCCGAACTGGTCGAAGATGCTTTGAATGAAGGATACGGCATTACGATCTTTGTCTACGACGGTGAGATAGACGGTGTCTTCGCCGCCCTGCGATGGGTTGGACGAACCGCCCATCGTTTGTTTGAGGTCAATGCGCTTGCGCAATTCCGCCGCGTAATCTTTCGACAACAGCTTTGCCAACGGAGCCTGATAAAACGCGGGGTCGGCGATGTGTTGCGCGCGGTCGAGAAAGGCGAGTTTTTTCGCTTCGACCAATAAATGCAGGTATTGCGCCGAGTTGTGGCCGAGTGATTTCACGTCGAAGCCTTCCAGAATGTTCAACATTTGCAACGCCACGAGTCCCTGATTGTTGGGCGGCAGTTCATACACCGTGTAACCGCGATAAGTCGTACTGATCGGCTCAACCCAGTTGCTCGCGTGTTTGGCGAAATCTTCGCGCGTGAGCAAGCCGCCTTGCGCTTGCGAGAATGTCAAAATCTTTTCGGCCAATTCGCCGCGATAAAAAACGTCGCGCCCTTTCGTGGCAATCAGTCGCAACGAGTTCGCCAGATTCTTATTCACGAAGAGTTCGCCGATCTTCGGGGCGTTGTCTTTCGGCAAATAGGTCAGCGCGAAATCTTTGTTTTGCGCGTAAGCCCGGCTGTTCGCGGCCCATTCGGTAGCGATGACTTCGCTGACGGGGAAGCCGCGTTCGGCGTATTCAATCGCGGGTTGCAGTACCTGCGCGAGCGTCATCGTCCCGTGGCTCTTGAGCAACGTCGCCCATCCGTCCACCGCGCCCGGTACGGTCACAGCGTGAATGCCGTTGTGAGGCATGTTGGTGAAGCCGCGCTTTTTCAATTCGTCAATGCTCATCGCTTGCGGCGCGCGTCCGCTAGCGTTGAGTGCTCTAAGTTTTTTCTGCTTGGCGTCCCACACCAGTGCGAATAAATCGCCGCCCGGACTGACCATCATCGGCTCGACTACGCACAGGACGGCAGCGGTGGCGACGGCGGCGTCAATGGCGTTGCCGCCTTGTTGCAGGATGCGAATGCCGGCGGCTGCGGCCAACGGCTGGCTTGCCGCTACCATGCCGTTCGTTGCGCGCACGACCGAACGCGCGCCGCCGATGCGCGGGCCTTGCGGCGTGAAGATGCGGTCACCGGTGGGATGTTGGGAAGCGAGCGGCATAGCGATGAGCATAAGCGTGATGAAGAAGAAAAACGGTTTTGGTCTGTACGTCATAAAAGTTGCCCGAAAAACTCGCGCGATGTAGGGCGGGTTAGTAACCCGCCCTACATCGCGCCGCTTCTCGTAAATTGAACTGGAATCCGATCTAAGATTTTTTCGCAAACATCCGGTTGAACCGCGCTGCGGCTCTTTTCAATTTGGCGTTGGGTTTGGGCGGGTTTTCTGCGGCTGCCAATATGATTTGACTATCACGCGCTGATAGGTGGATTTCTAACGCAAAGCTTTCAGTTGCCGTGCGCGGCGGCGTAGAACATTCAATCGTTTTCTTGCTTCGCTTATTCATCCGCCGCATCCAACGCCTCTTCCAACGTAAAGACGCCTTCATAGAGCGCCTTGCCGACGATGACGGAATCTACGCCGAATTCCATCAAATTTTTGACCGCATAAATGTCATCCAGCGTCGCCACGCCGCCCGAAGCCGTGACATGAATGCCGCTGGCTTGGGCGATGGCTTTGGTGGCTTCGAGATTGATGCCGGTCAGCATGCCGTCGCGCGCAATGTCGGTGTAAACAATCCGCTCGACGCCCATGTCAGCGACCGTTTGCGCGAAATCTATGGCGTTGAGCTCAGACATCTTTTCCCAGCCGCGCAAGGCGACGATGCCATTGCGGGCGTCAATGCCTACGACAATGGTCGAGCCGAATTCGTCAATGATGTTTTGCAGCAGGTGCGGATTCTCGATCGCCGTCGTACCGATCACGATGCGCGTTGCGCCCAGATCGTCAAGGCGTCGCACGTCGTCGAGACTACGCACGCCGCCGCCGAACTGCACCGGCACTTCGATTTCGTACAAGATGTTTTCGAGCGCCTTGAGATTGGCGCGGTCGTCCTGGTTGAAGGCCGCGTCGAGATTGACGATATGAATCATCTCAGCGCCTTCTTCGCACCAGCGTTTGGCGATCTTGACCGGGTTTTCAGAGTAAACAGTTTCGGCAGAGGCCACGCCTTGTTGAAGGCGTACACAGCGTCCACCACGCAAATCAATAGCAGGAATGACGATCATGCGGGTCTTGTTAGGGGAGAGTTTTTCACACTCGTTGATGTTTAATGCGGCTTGTTTAGCTTTGTCGTTTCGTGTTGCTTGAGTCGCTCGCCCTGCGCTTCAGCGGCGAGCGCGTAAATAGTACTCAAATCCCATCATCTGGCAAGAAATTTGCCGCACGCTTGGCAGAAAAGATTAGATGATGATTTCACACGACGCGTGCCAACCGTTTTATGCCTTCCTGAATTTTGCGTTCGCTCAACGGCGCGTAACCCAACACGAACTCGTTTTGCGCGGCTTCACCGACGTAATAAATGCTCGCACCGATGATGCCGACGCCTGCTTCGGCGGCGCGCGTGATGACCTGGCTTTCTTTGAGTTGCGTGCGCAAACGAATCATCAAGTGCATGCCTGAATTCGCACCGAGAATCTCTACGCGCTCACCGAAATGCGTATGCAGCGCATTGACCAGTGCCTGTTGCCGTCCGTCGTAAAGTTTGCGCATCCGCCGCAAGTGCCGTTCAAACGAACCTTCGTTGATGAACTCAGCTAACGCGCGTTGTTCGACCGTAGGCTTATGCCGATCTTGCAACCACTTTGCCTTTTCAAAAACATCTACTAACGCGCGCGGTACGACGAGATAGCCGATGCGCAAGGCGGGAAACATGACTTTAGAAAACGTACCGACATAAAGCACCTGATCGTGCGTTGCCAAGCCCTGCAACGCAGGCATCGGCTGAGACTCATAGCGAACTCGCTGTCGTAATCGTCTTCGATCACCCACGTGTCGGTGGCCTGCGCCCATTGCAACAATTCAAGCCGCCGTGCCAACGACAGCACTGCGCCGGTAGGGAACTGATGCGACGGCGTGACGTAAAGCAACCGCGCGCCTTTGGCAGGCAAGGCTTCGGGGACGATGCCTGCTTCGTCTACGGCGACCGGATGCAGTCGTGCGCCGTAAGCCTGAAACGCATTTCGTGCGCCCAGATAGCCCGGTTCTTCGAGCGCCGCCGTGTCGCCGCGATCCAGCAAGACCTGGCTGATGAGCGACAAGGCTTGTTGCGAACCGTTCACAATCACGACTTGTTCGGCGTCACATTCGACGGCACGTGCGCGCGTCAGGTAACTCGCCACTGCCGCGCGCAACGCCGGATCACCGCGTCCGTCAACGGCGTAATCCAACCCTGCCAGGTTTTCCGTGCGATATTGTCGCAACAACAAGCGCCGCCATTGCGCGAGCGGAAATTCATCCACCGCCGGGCG
>JABFSD010000816.1 GCA_013140935.1 Acidobacteriota bacterium | reverse complement strand
GGCCTGTGTCGGCAGCGCGAAATAAACACCGCGTTGCTTGAGCGTCGCGTTCCAATGATCGGCCATGAACATCGCGGTTTCGGTTTTGCCTTCGCCCATCGGCGCTTCGACGACGACGATGCCCGGCGTCGTCAGGGTTGGAGCCAGTTCCATCGCCGCCTGCTGCAACGGATGCGGTGTTTTGATGTCGGCAAAGAGCGCTGAAAAAGGGCGCGGTTCGTCCGGTTCGACCCAGTTCATCCAGCCAAGTTCCGTCAGCGCCTCAATCGCTTGCTGCTTGGATTTGTTTTTGTAAGTCGCCAAATCCAGCGTGAAGGGCTGCGTTTGATCGTTCACCGCGCAAGGGAAGAAGGTTGAATTCGATCCGATCCAATCCGCCACCGAAACCAGCCCGGCGAAAACCATCGTCGTGGCGTTGTCTAATTTCGGCTCAGTCATTGAATGCGCCAGTGTTGGAATGGCGAACATCCGCGCTACTTCCAGCGCCAGCCAACGACGTACTTCAAGCCATTTTTTCCCGCCGCGGTAATCAGGGTTGTCTTGAATCGCCTGGGTATTTTCGCAACGCGGAAACACGCCGTGATGTCCGCCGATCATTACGCTGATTTGCCTGGCTAAGGCAGGCGAGAAGCCGAAATCACTGCCTAAGATTTCAGGCAACTCGCTCGCTGTCACATACCCGTGCGGCGCTTTTTTCGCAGGCTCCGGTTCGCGCGTTTTGGCAAAGCGCGTGCCGTCGTAAAGCTGATGAATGTTTTGCGTAGTTGGGCGATGCGCAAAGGGCGGCGACGCCTTGCCCAAATCATGTAACCCAGCAATCCACGCCACGATTCTTCCGGTCACCTCAAGTCCGTCGTCGTCCGTAGGCAATCCCAATGATCGTGCGATTCGCTCCTTCACGGCTTTCGGCAATACGTCTTTCCACATCACCAGCGTGACTGCCGCCACATCAATCAGGTGGCAAAGCAGCGGATGATAAGCATTCGGATACCGATCTTTATCGTGCGTGGTCTTGGCCCAAAATCTGATAAGCATTTCAATTGGCACTGTGGTAACCATTAGCCCTCCGGGTAACCAGACGGTTTGTGTGAATACAATTCCTGCATCTGTTTAATTTCTTTGCGCACCATCTGCCGCAACGTCGCCGGTTCGATCACTTCGGCGTGCGCGCCGAATTGCATCACCCAGCGCGCTACTTGCGCGAGTGCGGCGTCGGTTGTCTCGAAGGTCAAACGTAAGCCGCCCTCGGGCAACTCTTCGCGTTGCTGGGTGTCGTGGTAGCTGCGTTCGCGCGCGTAACGCGCTTGATAAGCGTCGAAATCTACGACGACCGTTACCGGTGCGCCGCCGCGAAACATGCCGAAGCCGGGTTTGAGATAGCTTTGCGGATGCCAGTCAGGCGGCGGAGTAAATGAGCGCTGGGTGCGAGTCAACTTGAGAATGCGGCCCGCGTGAAAGTCGCGGTAATCTTGTTTGGCTACGTCCCAGCCGATGGCGTACCACTCGCCCATCCAGTTATGTACGATCAGGATGTTGACTTCGCGTTCGGTGCGTTCGTTTTTGTGCGGCGAGAAATACTCGATGCGCAGCGTCTCGCGGTGCGTGGCGGCTTCGGCCAGTTGGCGCAAGGTTTGCGGCGACACGTCAGCGGCGGGTTCGGGCGCGAAGCTGATGGCTTGCTCGAGGGCCGTGAGGTCTACGTTGACTTCTTCCGGCAAGAGCGCGGCCAGATTGCGTAAAGCGCTCCGCACCAGGCGGATTTCGGTTACGTCGGCGACGCGGCGCAGCAGGCGCTCGGCGGTGAAAAAGCTGAGCAATTCGCCTTCCGTCAGGTTGACGCGCGGCAAACGCCAATCGGGTTGGGTGAAATAAAAGCCGTTCTGCTCGCGGTCGAAAGCCAGCGGCGCATCCCAATCGTTTTCGAGCGCGCGCAAATCGCTTTGCACCGTGCGCGGCGTGCGATGCGTCAGGCGCGCCAAATCGGCTTTGGTCGGATAGCCGCCGCGCTGAATTTCGGCGCAAATTCTGGTTAGCCGGGCAAAGGCATATTTGTGAATACGCCGTGGCGCGGAAGGTTCGGCAGACGATTTTTGAATCGGTTTTTTCATGGCACTGACAAGTTATCCATAGACAAGTTATCGGAGGTGGGGAGAAACGTAATTTCGCCCCGGAAAATATTTTTTGATACTGCCTGGAAAAGAAACTGAAGTAGACATTCGGCGTAGCGTAGCGCGCCTGAGGAACTGAAATGAAGGTGTGGCGTTGGGGCTTTGCTTTCGTTACTGATGAAGCGCGCGCAGCATAATCTCAACCATAACGGTGAGTAAACCGCCGCGCGCCGGTTATTTTCTTATCTGTGAGTTTTACGGTTTGGCTGGTTTACGGAGTTTTTATCAGCACGCTGGGCGCGGGCCGGTTTTCAGCAAAGGCATAAGTTTGTTGCAACCGTGCGCACAAGGTTTCGAGCTTGGCTTCGTCGTGGTAATAAGCCGTCACCAACGCATCGCCAGCCTTTATTTCATCGCCGAGCTTGGCGTGAACATAAAGACCTACGCCGTAATCAATCTTGTCTTCGAGCCTGATGCGACCGCCGCCCCATTCCTTCGTGATGCGTCCGAGTTCGTCGGTTTGAATATGCGCGACGTAACCGCTTTGTTCGGCTTTGATCGTGACTTGATGGTCGCAGTGCGGCAAGCGCGTAAGGTCGTCACATACGTGCGGATCGCCGCCTTGCAGTTCGATGCATTGCTTGAAGCGTTCGAGCGCGCGGCCTGAGGTGATGGCTTCACGTACTTGCGCACGCGCTGCGTCGAGTTCGGCCACGCCGCCTACGATCAACATTTGCGCGGCGAGTTCGATATTCAATTCGGCGAAATCTCCATCGAGTTTGCCTTGCAAACATTCGATGGCTTCGCGCGTTTCGAGCGCGTTGCCTACATAACGACCGAGCGGTTGATTCATATCGGTGATGAGGGCTGTGACGCGCTTGCCTACGCCGCGCCCCGTCGCACAAAGCATTTCAGCCAACGCACGTGCATCGGCTTCGGTTTTCATGAACGCGCCGTTGCCGGTCTTTACGTCGAGTACCAGGCCGTCAATCCCTTCGGCGAGTTTTTTGGACATAATCGAAGCCGTGATGAATGGACGAAAAGGCACCGTTGCCGTCACATCGCGCAGCGCATAGAGCTTGCGATCAGCGGGGGCGATTTCAGGCGTTTGCCCAATCAGCGCGAGGCCGCACTTGGCAAGCGTGTCTTTGAATTCAGCCAACGAAAGATTCGTGCGAAAGCCGGGGATGGCTTCGAGCTTGTCGAGCGTGCCGCCTGAATGTCCCAACGCGCGGCCTGAAATCATGGGGACGGCGACGCCGCAACAAGCTGCGACCGGCGCGATGACGAGCGAAGTCTTGTCACCTACGCCGCCGGTGGAATGTTTGTCTACTTTGGGCAGCGCGATGTGATCGTGCGAGACGATGACGCCCGAATGCAGCATTTCGCGCGTAAGGGCTTGGGTTTCTTCGGCGTTCATTCCGTTCAGGAAAGAAGCCATCAGCCACGCGGCCATCTGGTAATCGGGAATCTCATCGCGCGTATAGCCCTGAATGAGAAAGGCAATTTCTTCAGGGGTGAGTGTTTGTTTATCGCGTTTCTTTTCGATTATATCTTGTGCTCGCATATCGGCAGTGTATACCAAACGTAGCACAGACTTCAGTCTGTGAACGTAGCGTGGACTTTAGTCCGCGCGGTAATCAAAAACGCGCGGACTAAAGTCCACGCTACGTTCAC
>JABFSD010000154.1 GCA_013140935.1 Acidobacteriota bacterium | reverse complement strand
CTACGCCCTTGCAATGGGCCGAGGCCACGAACCTCTTGCGCAAACTTGGACTGCAATTACGGCTTGATCTGGCGCAAGCGGCCTGAGCCTGCTTTTAACGCCGCTGTCAAACACCTCAACTTTAAAGGAGCCATCCAATGTCATCACTCATTCGCCTTTTCGTTTTCGCCTTTTGTTTATCGCTCGCGCCGTTCGCCTTGGCCCAATCCACCGAACCGCGCGCCTTGCTCGCCAACGTAGCCCACACCGATATTGACCCGACGCCGTATCTGGTCAGCGAAAAATACGACGGAGTCCGTGCGTTGTGGGACGGCAAGACGTTGCGTACGCGGGCGGGCAACGTGATTGCTGCGCCTGCGTGGTTTGTGGCGAAGCTGCCTGCGCAGTCACTCGATGGCGAGTTGTGGATGGCGCGTGGGCAGTTTGAAAAGTTGTCAGGTGCGGTGCGCAAGGCCGTGCCGCAAGATGATGAATGGCGACAGATCAAATACATGGTGTTTGAATTACCCCCTGCATCTTTAGACGAGAAGGGCACGTTTGCGGAGCGTTACGAAGCGATCAAGCGCGTCGTCGCTGCGGCTGGCTTCCCGCAACTCTTAGCCGTCGAGCAATTCCGTTTGGCAGACAACGCCGCGCTCAAACGCAAGCTGGCCGAAGTCGTGAAAGCGGGCGGCGAAGGCTTGATGCTGCATCGCGCCGATGCGCCTTATGTCACCGGGCGCAACGATGCGTTGTTGAAATTGAAACCGCTCGATGACGCCGAAGCCGTAGTGATTGGTTACGTTGCGGGCAAGGGCAAGTACGTGGGCAAGATGGGCGCGTTGCAAGTCGAGACGGCTGACGGCAAACGCTTTCAAATCGGTACGGGCTTTACCGATGCGGTGCGAGCGAATCCTCCGGCCATTGGTGCGACGATGACTTACACCTTTCGCGGCTTGACGAAAAATGGGTTGCCGCGCTTTGCCAGTTTCTTGCGGGTACGCGAAAAGTTTTAAGACTCGTCAGGTTCAGGCGCTTTCGAGCCTGGCGTTACTTCCGCTCGACGCGATAAAGGTGCGACCGCGAACGCAAATAAAATGCCTTGCCTGCCAACGCCGGCGAAGCGAGAAAGCCATCGCCCAATTGATTTTCTGCCAATTTCTCAAACGTTCGCGCAGCTTTAATCGCCGTCGTTTTCCCTTCTTCGCTAAAGAACCAAACCTTGCCATCGGCGTAAACCGGCGAAGCCGAATACTCGCCGCCGATGCGTTGTTGCCAGACAAGCGTGCCGGTCTTGGCTTCTACGCACGAGGCCACGCCTGCGTCGCCGATCATAAAAATCAGATCGTCAATCAACAGAATCGAAGGCTTGTTCGATACGTTGCGTTTGAACTTCCACGTGAGCTTAGCGTGGTCAATCAATCCGTTGCCGCCGATGGGCAAGGCAAAAAGCTGTCCGGCGGAAAAGCCCGTCGGATAAAAAATCATGCCGTGGCCGATCACAGGCCGAGTGCTCGCCGAGTGTTGCGCGCGTTCCTCTACCCGCCAGAGTTCCTTGCCGGTGAAAGGGTCATAGGAATAAGCGGCCTTCGCGCCGAGGCTGATCATTTCCCAGCGACCGTTGAGTTGGGCTACGTGCGGCGTAGCGAAGGCTTTGCGAAAGTCGCCGTCCGCCGCGATTTTGCCGTTGGGTTGTATATCCTGAAAATCAATCGAACGATTGGTTTGCCATACGGTCTTGCCGGTCTTTTTGTCGAGGGCTACGATGTATTGCTTGTCGCTGCCGTCAAAGTGCATCAACAACAAATTCTGAAAAATCACCGGCGACGAACCCGAACCGCGAAAGTGATTGCATTCAAAATCGGTGCGTTGCCACAGCACCTTGAACGATTTCGTATCAATGCAGGCCGTACCCGGCGCGCCGAAGGTGAGGTACACGCGCCCGTTCTCAATCGCCGGCGTAGGCGAGGCATGAGTATTGAACGGATGCACGTATTGCGGCGCGGTGACATCAAACAGCTTGAGGTCTTTGATGACCTTGCCCGTGTCGCGGTCGAGGCACAGCGCGTAAAGCTGCCTGCCGTCTTTGCTCGCTGAGGTCAGCCAAACCTGTTTGCCGAAAATCACCGGCGATGACCAGCCGTGATCGTGAATCGGCGTCTTCCACACAATGTTCTCTGACTCACTCCAAGTAAGTGGCAAATCTTTTACGTCGGAATGGCCTGTGCCATCCGGGCCGCGAAATTGCGGCCATTGGTCACTGGCAAAAACAAACAGCGATAAACAGCACAAGAGTACAGCAAGGGGAAATTGCTTCATCGGGGTGTGAGCCTCCTTCAGGGCTTTAGGGTTTTATGGGTACTTTCAGTTTTTCAGGAATCACAATTTTAGTCGGCGCTTTTTCTTTAGTTGATTCTTTGGTCGGTACTTTGATCGGCTCTTTGGATTTGCCGGACGAAGACGACGATTCTTTGTTCTTGCTCGGCAACGTAATCTTGCCCGGCGTAAAAATTGGCACTTTGTTGCCTTCGGGCTTTTTGTCTTTCACCGTAGGCTTGCTGACTTTCGGTTCTTTGCCGCCACCTAAGACAGGAATTTTCACCGGAATCTTGACCGGAATTTTCACCGGTAACTTTCCGCCGCCGACTTTGACCGGAACCGTGACGCCGCCTTTGTCTACGGTAACGCCACCGGAAGAAGATGATGATGATGACGACGAAGAAGGCGTTTCGTCTTTCGATTTGCCGAACAGGTTTTTTACGTCGAAGGAGACTTTTTCTTCAACGAGTTTGGCTACGCCGGCCACCGCGAGTTTTTTCGTAGCGCCTTTCAACGAAGGCTCTTTATCGCGTGCATCCTTCTCATAAGCCTTTGCTGCTTTCTTATACTCTTCGCCTTCTGCGCCGCCGACCTGTTCGCCTTTGCGTTGATAAAGCGAAGCCAGCGCCAAATCATTCGCCGCGAGTTCGTCAGACTTTTTGATCTTCGTACGCCGTGCCGCAGCCATCTGGTATTGCTGAATGGCCTGATCGGTTTCGCCGCGCGCGTGATGGCAATAGGCCAATTCGCGTTGCGCTTCGTAAAAGTCAGGGCGCAACGCAATCGCTTTGCGCAACTGCGGCAAGGCTTGTTGGGTTTGGTTCAACGCGCGATAAGCTGCGCCCACGCCAAAGTAGGCTTCGGCTTCTGACGGCGCGAGCGTTGAGGCTTGCACAAAAGCATTCAACGCCTGATTCGCATTGCCGCCGTTTAGCAAGTAAGCGAAGCCCAACGCGAGATGCGCGGCTACGAGTTTCGGATCAAGTCGCACAGCCGTTTCGGCATCGCGCAACGCAAGCTCAAACCACGACCTCCCAGTTGACTGGCTAACAATAGTAGGCGCGCTGGCCGGTGCGGCTCCGGCAAAAAGCGACCGCGAAGTTTCATCGTTATTTTGCTTTTCGCCTTTTTTGCTTTTCTTGGTTTTCTGGCCTTTCTCGTCGGCGCTTTTCTTGTTTGATTCAGTCGGCTCGTCTTGATTCTTTTTGCCTTTGCCGCTTTTTTTCGACTTCTTGCCGCTTTCCGCGTCGTCGTCGTTTGGCGCGGGAGCAAATGATTGCCCCGCTTTCACCGGTGCAGCTTGCGCGGCAGCCAAGTCGCTTTCGGCCATTGCACTGTAAGCCCGCGCACGTTGTGCAAATAACAAATCGTTATTGGGGAACTGTGCCAATGCTTTGGTCAGCAAGGCGATGGCGTCCTGCCAGCGCGCGTTCAACATGTAAACATTCGCCAGCCGTTCATAAGTCGCCAGCGAAGACGGGTCTTCGCGCAGCG